>BLLT01000014.1 GCA_011958945.1 Lachnospiraceae bacterium
CTTGCTGCGCGGTTAGCAGCCAATGAATTGGAGAAGCCAGGAATCCGGAAGGCAAAACTGTTACAACTGCTGTAAAAATTTGGATATTATAATTGACAATAATTGTCAAATAAGCGACAATTAAATTAACTATTAATATACAATGTGCTGGGTATCAATGGGTGCGTATGAAGTCAGGAGGCCGGATAAATGAAAAGGAAAGATGAGAAACGATATTATGGCAATCACACCAATTGAAAGAACAAATGTTGGAAAAATAGTATTTGAACAGCTGCCTGATATATCCCAGCCGGAAAGAAAGGAATGTGCTCATATGGAAAAGAAGAAATGGGAAACGATACCTTTAGGAAATGTGAAAATAAAGGACAATTTCTGGTCGCCAATTCAAAACCTGATGATTGATAAAGTAATCCCCTATCAGGAGGAAATATTAAATGACAAGGTGCCGGGGGTGGAGAAGAGCCATGCCATTTCCAATTTTAAAATTGCGGCAGGGATGGAAGAAGGGGAGTTTTACGGCATGGTTTTTCAGGATTCGGATGTGGCGAAATGGCTGGAAGGCGTTGCCGATTCGCTTGCAGTGAAACCGGATGCTGATTTGGAGAGGCGGGCGGATGAGGTAATTGAAATTATCGAAAAAGCCCAGCAGGAAGACGGCTATTTGAATACTTATTTTACGATTAAAGAGCCGGAGCATAGATGGCAGAACCTACAGGAGTGCCATGAACTATATTGCGCAGGCCACATGATGGAAGCGGCAGCTGCCTATTATGAAACAACGGGTAAGGACAGGCTGCTGCGCGTGATGATGCGGATGGCGGACCATATAGAGGAAAAATTTGAAAAAGAGCTGGAACACGGTATTCCGGGGCATCAGGAAATTGAAATTGGTCTGATGAAGCTGTACCATGTGACAGGGGAGGAAAAATATTTAAGGAGGGCTCTTTCTTTTATTGAGGAAAGAGGGAAAAATCCGGATTATTTCGTTGAAGAGAGCAAAAAGAGGGGATGGGTTCACTTTGGCGCTGACCCTGAAGACAGGGAGTATAACCAAGTGCATGCCACAGTATATGAACAGGATAAGGCGGTAGGGCATAGCGTCAGGGCGGTTTATATGTATACGGCCATGGCGGATCTGGCGGGCACATTAGGGAACGAAAAGCTGTATGGGGCGTGTGAGAAGCTTTGGGATAATATGACGAAACAGAGGATGTATCTGACTGGGGGAATCGGATCCACCGCAGAAGGGGAAGCATTCACGGTGGATTATCATTTGCCTGCGGACAGCATATATGCGGAGACTTGTGCGTCTATCGGTTTGATTTTCTTTGCCAGGCAGATGTTGGAAGCGGAACCGAAAGGGATTTATGCGGATGTGATGGAACGGGCTTTTTATAACGGAACCATCAGCGGAATGCAGCTGGACGGAACCAAGTTTTTCTATGTAAATCCGTTGGAAGTAAATCCAGGGGTTTCCGGGAACGTACCGGGATACCGGCATGTGCTGCCCCAAAGGCCAGGCTGGTACCGCTGTGCGTGCTGTCCGCCCAGTTTAGTTCGTCTGGTCACTTCGTTAGGAAAATATGTATGGACGGAAAAGGAAGATATCATTTATTCCCATATGCTCATGGGGCAGGAGGCGGAACTGAGAAAGGCCCGGGTACGGGCAGAGAGTGAATACCCTTGGAATGGCCGCATTACGTACCACATAGAGGCCAGGACAGAGGAGGCTTTTACAATGGCATTCTTTATTCCTTTCCATGCCAGGAATCTGGCCATTCTTTTAAATGGGGAAGAAGTTAACGGGCAGGGAATCTGGAAAGAAGGATACTGGCATCTGACGAAACAATGGGGCAAAGAGGAAAAACTGGAAATTCGCTTCGATATGCCGGTACGGAGGATATATGCAAACCAGAAAGTAAGGGATTGTGCAGGGTGCGTTGCTCTCATGCGGGGGCCGGTAGTGTATTGCTTTGAGGAGGCCGATAACGGGGGAGGCTTACAGTCATTGCGGGTAGCGAAATCGCTGGAAGAGGAAATTGACACCTGCCAGGATGGCGTTTTGAAAGGAAAGTATTTGTTAAAGGTGAACGGATACCGATGCACCGGAGGGGAGGACCTGTATACGGAAGAAAGGCCGCATATGGAAAAAACAAGGCTTACAGCGGTGCCGTACTATGCCTGGGGAAACCGCGGCATTGGGCAGATGAGAGTATGGATGTTGGAGGATGGTGATTGATATGGAACGAGTAATAGAAAACTTTCTGGAGTATGTAAAAATTGACACGGAATCGGCGGAAGGCAGCGAATCGATCCCTTCTACACAAAAGCAGCATGACTTGGCGCAAGTGTTGGTGAAGCAGCTGGAGGGAATGGGGGCGGAGGAAATCACCTATGATGCGGAGCATTGTTATGTATATGCTTCCATTCCGGCATCGGCCGGATGTGAATCGGCTCCGGTGTTAGGGTTTATCGCCCATATGGACACTTCCCCGGCGGTGACAGGGGCGGGGGTGAAGCCCCGGATGATAGAGGATTATGACGGAGGGGACATCGTGCTGAACGAAGAAAAGCAGGTTGTCATGAAAGTGTCCGATTTCCCGGAACTGGCATCCTATGAGGGGAAAAGGCTGATTGTCACCGATGGGAACACCTTGCTTGGGGCGGATGACAAAGCAGGGGTGGCAGAGATAATGGCCATGGCGGAATATCTGCTGCAGCATAGGGAAGTCGCCCATGGCAAGATTCGGGTGGGCTTTACGCCTGACGAAGAAGTAGGGGCCGGCGCAGACCATTTCGATGTGGAACTTTTCGGAGCGGATTATGCCTACACGGTGGACGGCGGCAGGCTGGGCGAAATGGAATATGAGAATTTCAATGCGGCAGGGGCAAAAGTGACCGTCCACGGCAGAAGCGTGCATCCGGGGGAAGCGAAAGGGAAAATGCGCAATGCAATTCTCATGGCGCAGGAATTCCAGTCACAGATCCCGGAACTGGAAAACCCTATGTATACCAGCGGATATGAGGGATTTTATCATCTGGACTCCATAAAGGGTACGGTGGAAGAGGCGGTGGCGGAATATATTATCCGAGACCATGACAGGGGGAAATTCGAGGAGAAAAAGGAGAATTTCCTACGGATCGGCAAGCTGCTAAATATAAAATATGGTATGGAAGCTTTCGAAATAGAGATGAAGGACTCCTATTACAATATGAAAGAAATCATTGAAAAGAATATGCATCTCGTGGACAATGCCAAAGCTGCTATGGAAGAACTGGGTATCGAACCTATAGTAGTTCCTATCCGGGGCGGAACGGATGGCGCAAGGCTTTCTTACATGGGGCTGCCCTGCCCTAATCTTTGTACCGGAGGGCAGAATTTCCACGGAAGGTTTGAATATGCCTGTGCGGATGAAATGGAAATCATAGTGAAACTCCTGGTAAAGCTGGCGGAGAAGTACGGGAATTTTTTTCAGGAAATGCAGCCATAGTTCGACTATGACAAACTATACCCGTCATATATTAGTTACAACAACAAAAACGGGTGTTTGTGGAATATGAAACAATATAGGAAAGGAATCGTGCCAAAGATGAATGAGGGGCAGGCAGGAGAGGAAAACAGGAGCGAGAGGATCGCGAAGTGGGCGAGCGCGTTTGTTTTTCTTCTGGCTGCCCTGGCTATTATGCGGGGAGTGATGCTTAGGCTGCCCGGTTCCATTACCGTGAGCAGCAGCGTGAACGGGCAGCTGCTTCCTATCAGCAGCGTGGAAACGGAAAAAAAGCAAGTGGCGCTTACGTTTGATGCGGTAGAAGGGAATGGGGATACGGCTCAAATATTGGAAACGTTAAAGAGGCATGATGTCCATGCCACATTTTTTCTGACCGGGGGGTGGGTGGAAGCATACCCGGATGAGGTCAAGGCTCTTCTGAATGCAGGGCATGATCTAGGGAATGGGAGCGACAGCCACAGGAGCATGCCCCAGCTGACCGCAGAGCAGTGTATGGAAGAAATACAGCAGGCTCATACAAAGGTGCAGGAACTCACTGGTTATGACATGTTCCTGTTCCGGCCGCCGTATGGGGATTATGATAATCAGGTGATAAGCAGTGCGGCCCAAAGCGGCTATTATTCCATTCTCTGGGATGTGGATTCCCTGGATTGGAAAGATTATGGAATAGAATCCATCCTCAATAATGTGCTAAAGAGCGGAAACCTGCAAAACGGCTCCATTATCCGCTGTCAAAATGGGGCAAAATATACTGCGGATGCTCTGGAAAAGCTGATTGACGGATTGGAAAAGCAAGGTTACGAAATTGTGCCGGTTTCCCAGCTTATATATAAAGAGAAGTATCATTTGGACAGGGAAGGGCGGCAGATGGGGAATAAATAAAGCACGGATAATTTATTACAGAGTATGTGTGTTGGGGGAACAGACATATGATTGTGCCGTGGAGGTCTATTCTGCCGGGGAAGAAAGCCATGCAAGGGTAAATCCTACAGGAAAAAATCTGAATGGAAAAAAGAAGGAAAATAACAGGGGCAGGCTCTTGGCGGGGGCTGCCTGTTGGCGATGGGACTTCAGTGGACAGGTGAACTTCCGTACGCAAAGGGAAAAGGTGATAAAGTCGAAGTTTGTACTGGAAGAAGACAGGAAGAAGCCAATGAGCATGGATTTGGAATCGGGATTCCCTTGTTCCCAAAACTGTCAAAAAAATTCCAAATCTGTAAGAATTATAAAAATAAGAGACCAAGATGCCGATAAATAAACGAAAACAAATTTTTTGGGCAAACCGCCAGAGCATTGTAAGCTGCAAAGAAAGGAGGAAAGGTGTAAAATGAAGGAGGAAAAGGCGATAGGGCAAAAGCTTACAGAGGCCCATGCCAACAGTGGAAAAATTTTGCTGCGGACTGCACTTCGCATTTTGCTGGCTGGGGTCATCATACTGGCCGGTGTGAGGGGAAACCCGCCGCAGGGGAAGCCTGTCAGTCTTCTGGCTGGTTTTTTGGCAGTGCTTATCGCTTTAGGCGCTGCAGTGTGGGTATTTTTTCCTATGATTCATTGGAGGGATTGTGTGCTGTTTTATGAAAACGGCATTGTGGCTGGCGGAAGAAAATGGACTTTAGACGAACTGGGAGAGATTTCCTTTAAGGATATAAGGTCCAGCTATTCGGTATTTTCCCGGACTTATATGTGCACGGCAGTGAGGAATTTCGATATGACGTATATAAAAGACGGGAAAATGAATTTTAACCGTGCATATTTTGATACGCTCTAGTATTCTGTATCGAAATTCCTTGTGTAAATATTCTGGTCTATTTTCCCGATAGCACATGTCAAAAATGCTCATCGTAGCACCACTACGATTCCGCTTTTGACATGCACTCTCGAAAAAATATCCTCAGAAATTTGCACAGGAACTTCAAGTACGGAGTACTAGTCTGGCTGGCGAATGGTGCTAGAATTCTCATATGCGGGTTTAAGGATAGTTAAGTAGAGTGTACAGGAAAGAAATGAGAACTGGAGGAAAAGGAGAGAAATTATATGACAAATTATATTATTATCGGGGTTGTGGCAGTTGTAATTCTTTTTGTGATTGTATATATAAAGATGACAATTGACGAGAAAAAGGGGGCAAACAGTGAAGAAAAGCAGAAGGTAAAGGATATTGTGAAAAAGGTGGTGCCAAACAGCGAAGCTTATACAGCAGCCTATGGTACCAGGGAAGAATATTCCTTTGGCGGAGGCGGAAGAACTGTGACTTCTACCACGAAATACTGGTACTATGGCGTGGCATTTAAACCGGGAGATTTGTATCTGGTGCCGTTGTCTTTTGAAGGCGGAGATGTCAGCTATAGCGAGCCGCTCCATTTCCAGAAGGGTGATCTGGGTATGGCGGAGACAAAGAACGGCCTGCTTGTTTTGTATGGCAAAGACAGGAAAGAATTGATGAATCTTTTCGTGGTAGCCAGCAATACCAAGGAGGATAAGTATCATCCGGTGAACATCCAGCAGAAGGAAGAGGCGGAAGCTTTTGCACGGTTTGCCCAGGCTTTTGCTCAGGATGTCAACGCGGCGAATGGCATTACCGATATTAAGGCGGCGAAGAAGGAAGCGCGGAAGAATGGGTAGGATGTTGCTCCAGGACGAAGAAAACGGAAATATTGAATCCCGGGCAAGGGGATGAATTGTGAACTCAAGAAGCTGATATAGAAGCGGCAGGGAGGTGGCGTTTATGTGCCATTCCCTTGCCGCTTTTAATCTCCGGAATTTTTAAATATTAATCTGTGTAAATCGTACTTCCGTTTTTGGGAAAATATACCATATCGTTGTGTGAAAAATCCTGCCTTTTCTGGCGAATTACCCTATCGAATGACAATTTTATTTAACAGAAATGTCAAAATGGATAAAATATGTATAATAATACCCAAGGAGAAGGAAATAAGATATGGAGAAAAGCGGAAGAAAAATTGAATGAATGTACTACAACTGCCATCAGCAATGCCCTGCATCTAAGCCGAAACCTGACTTCCCAATATTTGAATGGATTGCTG
The DNA here is from genome assembly GCA_011958945.1 of Lachnospiraceae bacterium. Classification (GTDB taxonomy): domain Bacteria; phylum Bacillota; class Clostridia; order Lachnospirales; family Lachnospiraceae; genus Kineothrix. The sequence goes on from BLLT01000014.1 coordinate 6,554, forward strand.
GAAAAGGCGGATCAGGGAGTCTTATTTATCAGCAACGCTTCATCCCTGGGAATGGAATGCCAGAAAAAAATAGCGGAATATCTGGAGCGGAGGGCGTATGGGAATCCCGGGCAGAAGGAGAAAAAACTGTCCAGGGCAAGGCTGATTTTCTCGGTCACACCGGAATTACATATGCACATGAACAAAGAACTGCTGACTCAGATTCCGGTAGTGTGCGATATCCCTTCTTTGCAGAACCGCAGGCCGGAAGAAAAGGAAATGCTGATTATGAAATTTTTCCGGGATGAGGAGGAGGCGCTGAAACGGGATATTCAGGTGAGCAACCAGGTGTTCCGGGCGTTAATGGACTACTTGTTTCAGGAAAATATTTCACAGTTGAAAAATTGCATTAAAGTAATATGCGCCAATGCATTTTTCCGCCAGGAAAATGAAAAAAAGATGAAGGTGCTGCTCTATCATCTGCCAGAATCCATGCTGGCACAGACGGATTTGGAGTCGTTATATTAGAGGATTATAGGCTGTAGTTTCAAAAATAACTTATCAAAAAATAGATTTTAATTAACAAACTTTGAAAAACAGTTAACAAATGTTGACAAGATAGAATACCCTGGATAAAATAGAATCACTTTCAAAAGGAGAGTTGTATTATGCAGGCAGATGATTTGAAAAATTAGTGGCAGATATTTGCAATAAACAATCGGAATCGCAAAATATAGAAGTAAAAGCTGCCGTACAGGGATGCCCTACTCGTCTTTTTGATACATTGTCTTCGTTTTCTAACCAGGATGAAGGCGGCGTAATTGTTTTTGGCTTAGAAGGGAAAGAGGGATTTTCTATAAAAGGGGTCTATGATTCCCAGGATTTGCAAAAAAGGGTCACCGAGCAATGTAAACAGATGGAACCTTCCGTCCGTGCATTGTTTACAATTTGTGAAATAGGAGGAAAAGTTATTGTTTCTGCGGAGATTCCGGGACGATATCAGAACTATAGATAATTCGAAAATGCAGCTGGTCGATGAGAGTCGGATGAAAAATTATATGGATGCAGTAAAAGCCGAAAGAAAAAATCTTGCGGATAATGTTTCGCAGGAAGAAATTTTGGAACTGATGGGGATTACTGCGGAAGGTGTTCCCACGCTTGCCGGCCTTATGACTTTTTCAAAATACCCGCAGACTTACTTTCCCCAATTATGTATTACAGCGGTGGCCCTTCCCGGAACGGAGATGGGGACTGTTGGAGATGGTGGAGAGCGGCAAGCTGAAACTCATTTTGCCGGAAAAACCAAAGAGTTCAAAACAGAAATATGTGAAAATATAGCAATAGATAAATCAGTGAATTCCCATAAAAAGATGGGAGGATTGGAGCACTTATGAATTTCTTAGAAGAACGTATACAAAAAGATGGGATAGTAAAGGAGGGCAATGTGCTAAAGGTGGACAGTTTCCTGAACCACCAGATGGACATCGAGCTGTTCGAGCAGATGGGGCAGGAATTCGCCTGCCGGTTCAAAGATGCCCAAATTGACAAAATACTCACCATCGAGGCTTCGGGAATCGGGATTGCCTGTATTGCGGCCAGGTATTTCGGCGTACCGGTAGTGTTCGCGAAAAAGGCAAAGAGCGTGAACCTGGAAGGGGAGATGTACATAGCGGAAGTGGAGTCCTTTACCCATAAATGTAAGAATCAGGTTATTGTATCCAGGAAATATCTGTCAAAAGGAGAGCATATTTTAATCATCGATGATTTCCTGGCCAACGGATGCGCACTGCAAGGGCTGATTTCCATCGTAAAGGAAGCCGGGGCCACGGTGGAGGGGATTGGCATTGCCATAGAAAAAGGTTTCCAGGTGGGCGGCAGGGTAATCAGGAATCTGGGCTATCATCTGGAATCCCTGGCGATTATAGAGGACATGGACGCGGCTTCAGGGGAAATTACGTTCCGGGAGCAGCAGTAAGGGGCTAAAAGGAATTCACCGTTATTTCCGCGATGCAGTACTAGGTTATTGACTACCACTGCTTCCAGGTCATATAAATAATGGCAGATAGAATGAGGGTAGCCCAAACCGCGATGCGGGTGATGCGGCTAAGTGCGGCAGCCCGGGAATTTTCAGGATACAGCCTTCCGCTGTCGGACAGCCCTATGGCAATATATATGAGACAAACTACAATATACCGGAAATCGCTGCTGCAGGTATAGGGATATTTGATGGAAAAGGCAGCAAAACTGAGCAAAAAGGCCAGATAGCCGCCGGAGAGGAAGAGGGCTTCCTGCTGCTGGGGGGCGGTTGTTGTGGCCATTTTTGGTTTAGCAACTTTATTTCCCCACTTTTGATATTGGACAGCAAAGAAGAGAATGGCGCTTGCCAGGGCGGTGAGGATAGCGAGGGGGTATACGAACCGGCACAGCATCAGCGGAAGGCCGGACAGCTCGGTAGGGTATACTTCCGCGAACAGGGAAGTCTGGAACATGATGACCCAGGTATTGTGAATCACATCCCCGCTTAACGGATGAAAGGGGAAGGAAAAATGCCAGTGGGAGAATGCCGGGATTCCGATTCTGGCCCAGACGCTGTAATTTCCGGTATACATCACAGAGGCTTCGGTTGCGGAAGAGATACCGGGCTTTACGTGAAACAGTATCAGATTGCGTATAATCCAGGATAGTCCTATGGAGCCTGAAACGAGGGCAAACAGGAGATAATTTTTCGCAGCCAGCCAGAATTTTTTGAGGAAATTCCCTTCCTGGCGGCGTATTGTATGGATAAAGTCCAGCAGGAAAAGCAGGCCGGTAGGGAGGGCGATAATGGCCGTGTTGATTTTGCAAAGCATGCCAAAACCGATGGAGAGAGCGATGAAAATAAGGTTTTTCAGCGATTTATCCCTAATCCAGCATAAAACGGTATAGATGCAGCAGGCTAACAGTAAAGTGGAAAGCATGTCATTGTTGATGCTGCCTGACATGATGGTCAAGGAGGGGTGCAGGGCGATGAGAAGCAGCCCTGTAAAAAGGGAGTTGCCGCATGCACCCGTTTTTTTCAGGATTCGGTAGGTAAGGAGCATAAGCAGGCCGGAATAGAGAAGCGGCAGGGCCTGCAGATTTTCAAAAGCCAGGTCTTCGGGCATGCCAAGGGAAGTAAGGAAAATCAACCAGATGCCGGAGAGGGCATAATGAAGCGGAGGATGGTAATAGGAAAAAAGCTGGTAAGGATTCATATCCGGCAGCTTGCGGAATTTATAAATATATTCGATATAACCGATATGTCCGGGGTTTATCTGGCTGGTGGCGATGCCGGTATAAACCCCTTCATCATGCTGCCTGTCGTACAGGCCCGATAACAGCACGTAGCAGCAGTGAAATATCATGCCTGCCGCAATAATTATCCACACGATTCTTTCCTCTGTCAGTTTCCCCTTTTTATGCAGAAAAAGTAATAGAAGCAAAAGAAAGAGAAGCATCAAAAAGGTGCCGTTCCATATGTATCTGCGAGGAACTTGGGCCAATGCCGGGATGCCTTGCATAAGGACGGTGATAAAGCAAAAGACAAGGACTGTTATCAGAATAAAAGGTTGGATTTTTTTCTCTTGTAAATTCATGATATTCGATGGGACCTTTCTTTAGGTGGTATTGGTAAATAAAACCTTGTAATAGTTTTGCAAAGGTATTATAGCATAATTTCATTTTTTTTTGTATAATGAACTAGAAATGAAAACGGACGGAAGGAAAAGTAGATTAGGTATGGAAATGGATAGCAGAAATAGAAGCAATGGCAGTGGGCAAAACGGTGGGGCGGAAAATCAATGGAAGAGGGGAAAGCTTAGGAAGTGGGCACCTGTTTTGCTTATTTTAGCGGCGGTATTGGCGGCGGAAATTTTAGTATGTAATTTTTCGGCGTGGAAAAGTTTGTTTTATGAGAACAGGGTTATCTTTGAAAATGTGGAAATGGGAGGGGGAACCGCTATCGAAGGAAGCCCTGGGGAATATTGGGTGGAGGAAGGGATTTTTACCATACATATTTCTCAGGTAGATATGGATGTGCATAATTTGTTTTTTGCGTTTGATTTTTCGAAAAATGAGCCGGTTTCTTATACAGTGACGTTGACGGATGATGGGAATGCTTATCCTTATTCTTTGCCGGAGAGGGTGTTGATGCCGGGAAACCGAAAATCGCTTTATACCAATTTGTACCCTTCGGGGAAGGTTGGGGAGATTGGGGTGCAGTTTGCCGTTCCGGCAGGAAGTGTGGTAACGGTGAATGGAGTTTGCGCCAATGCCCGGATTCCTTTTGTTTTCAGTATAGGGAGGGTATTGGTTATGCTGGGGGCGGCGCTGTTGCTGTATGGAACAGTTTGCCGGGAAGAATGGCAGGGCAGGAGTGCGCAAGGCCATCGGGAAAGTGCAGCTGCCGGCATGTGTACAGGAAGCAGAGGGCAGCGGGCGATAACAATGGTTGTAATATTCCTGCTGATAGGTATGGCCTGGAAGCTGGCGCATGTGAACCCTATCTGTGTGGCATCGCCCTGGCCTCATCATAAGCAGTATCAGGAACTGGCGGAGGCTATGGAGAAGGGGCATGTCTTTCTGGAACATGAACCATCGGAGGGGCTTTTGAATGCGCCGAATCCTTATGATACCATTTATCTTCAGGCAAATGGGATCGATTACCGGGCGGATTATGCTTATTATGAGGGCAAGTATTATGTTTACTTCGGGGTAGTGCCGGAACTTTTGTTGTATTTGCCCTATTATCTTCTGACAGGGGAGCATATGTTTAATTATGTGGCTGTGTTTCTGTTTTACAGCGGTTTCATCCTGGCCGTATTTGCCTTGTATTGGGAAATCATTAAAAGGTGGTTTGCCAAAGTTCCTTTTTTAGCCTATCTTTTGGTGAGTGCGCTTACGGTTTGCGGCGGTAACTATTTGTTTATTATTGCACGCCCCGATTTATATGATACGCCGATTATGGCGGCCAATATGTTCACTGTGGCCGGAATCTGGCTGTGGATAAAGGGGAAATATACATTGCAGGTAAAGGGGAGGCGGGTATGTTATTTCCTGGGCTCGCTGTGTATGGCCCTGGTGGCGGGATGCCGCCCTCAGATGCTGTTGTTTTCGTTTTTGGCCATTCCCCTGTTTTGGGATGAGGTAATACGGACAAGGGAATTGTTTGGGAAAAAGAATTTGTGGGACACTTTATGCATTTGCCTGCCCTATGTGCTGATAGCGGCCGGAGTGATGTTTTATAACGGGATCAGGTTCAGTTCCCCCTTTGACTTTGGGGCAACCTATAGCCTGACCAGCAATGATATGACGAAAAGAAGCTTTAACATGCATCAGGCCTTGCTCGGTTTATGGCACTACTTTTTACGGCCTCCGGTGGTGGAAAGCGGGTTTCCTTATTTACAAGGGGTACAAATCGAATCCGGTTCTTATATGGGGAAGCTGAATGCGGAATATACCTATGGAGGGCTTTTTGCGGGCAATGCATTTTTGTGGGTATTGCTTTGTGTGGGAAAAGCGAAGGAGAAGCTAAAGGAAAAGGGATTGTATGCCCTTGTCTGGGTGAGCGCGGCGGTATCTGTCATATTAGGACTTGTGGATGTGACCGGGGCGGGTATTTTGCAGCGTTATATGGTGGATATGGTTTGGGGAATCTGGTTTGGAGCTGTACTTACCTGGTTTGCCATGATGGAGAATGGGAAGGAAAAAGGCTGGCTGAGGACGGTCATGGTCTGTCTGGCAGTTGTTTGCCTGCTGCAGGCTGTTTACGGTTTTGGGGTTGTATTGGGAAATGGGGATTTGAGCGTTAATGTGAGGGGGAATAATCCGGAATTGTATTATTATTTGGAGGGGTTATTGCGGTTTTGATTCCCGCAGTCAACGAGCCAAGCAGCCGTGATTAAACGAACCTTTGGTTGGATTGGATAGTTGGTGCTGACTGGTGTTGCGGAAAACAAATTTCACGGGAACGAACGGCGAGTAGGGGAAAAGTCTTTCCCTGCCCTGGTTGTCTGTGCACACGGGCGTCTAAATGAAATGTGTCAGCAAGCTGACGGACGCCCGGCGCACGAGTAGGGGAAGATGGAACTTCCCTACTCGATTTGACCCAAAATTATGATAGGGGAACGGACGGCGGGGTCAGTGAAGGGATAGTATCCTGTTATACAGGGGGATTATACGATAGTAAAGGCATGCATTAATGAGGAATTTGTGCAGATTCAAAGGGAGGAAAATAGGAAATTACACGGGACCAAAGAAATGACCAAAGAAATGACCAAAGAAATGAACTCGGCGATAAAAATGCTTATGAAAGAGAATCCAATGATAAGTGCCAGCGAAATTGCAAAAATTCTAAGTGTTTCAGCAGAGTCTGTTAGATATCGGATTAAGATTATGAAGAGGGCCGGGGAAATCCAGAGAAAAGGGTCAACCAAAAAAGGCAGATGGGAAATCATGACTTAGATTTATATGCCGTGGGTCCAACTGATTACCGTTTGTCGTGTTTGCTATCAAAACCTCATTGACAAAAATCCCCCTATATGTTACCATAACTTCACAATATTCGTGGATAAATTATTAATGACGTGAAACCTATCTATTGGAAAATGAATTCTAATGGATGGGTTTTTTGTGTTTTTTTAATCTGATAAAAATAGTGCGAATGAAAAGGAGATAATGGATGAATAAAAATAAAAGAAAATCGATAAAAGTGAAGCTTGCCGCAGTAATTGCTGCAGTGATGATGGCGATGCCTTTTGGAGCATATGCGGAAGAAATGACAGCAGTCCAAAAAATACACCATGTCCATGTTGGCAGTTCGGAAGAAGGGGGAGCATGCTATGAGAAGGAAGTAAAACACGTTCATGAGGGAAGTGGGGAAAACGGCGGAGACTGCTTTCGCACCCCGGTTTACCATGCCCATGAGGGGAGCGCGTCAAAAGGCGGAGCATGCTATCAGACGGAAATTTTTCATACACATAAAGGAACGGAAGCGAATGGAAAGGGCTGCTATGGTGAGCCGGTATACCATCAGCATGACGGGAGTATAAACGCCGGGGGCGGCTGTTACAAGAAACCGCTCTATCATAGCCATACAGGAAGCAGCGCTGGAGGAGGCTGTTACGGAAAGCCTGTTTACCACAGTCATACAGGGAGCAGTGCCGGGAGCGGCTGTTATGGAACTCCGGTTTACCACCAACATACGGGAAGCGCCTCGGGAGGAGGGGGCTGCTATATCACCCCTGTTTATCACAACCATACAGGAAGCGAGGTTTCAGGGGGCGGCTGCTATAGTCCGGTTTACCATCAGCATAGCGATGCCTGTTATGAGGAAAAGCTATGCGTGGCGGAATATGTCAGTGGTTTAACGGTGATAAGGACATGGACGGAATATTGCTATCACCATAAAAATACACAACATGCAGCTATTGGAGGTATTTTCCGCCATACCGCATGCGGTGCAGGGGATAAATACGAAGAGGAAAGTATCTGCTGGGCCTGCCAGATATTAAAAGTGAGGCACAATTACTCGGAGATAATTTGCGGGAAGACAACGGATACAGTGGAAGGCTACGAGAGGACATGCGGGAAAGATACAAACAGCATAGAATCCATGGCTTTAGGTTGTGGGAAAAACGAATCCAGCATCGAACAATACGGATTAAGCTGTGGGAAAAATGAACAGACGGTGGATTCTTACCAAATAAACTGCAACAAAAATGAAAGCACTATAGACAGTTATGCCTTAAACTGCAATAAAACGGAGTCTTCTATAGAAAATTATTCTTTAAACTGCGGACGGACCGAAGAAGATGTAGACGCTTACGAACTGGACTGTGAAAAAGATGATAAAACCATAGACGGCTATGCTCTTTCCTGCGACAAAACAAACGATACGGTGGATAGCTATGAACTTTCCTGCGAAAAAAATGAAGAGGATGGCTATGCGGAACTTTTCATTATCAATAAAACTGCCGGATGGACGGACGGGAAAGTGGTCTTGCAGGCATCTTATAAGGATGAGCAGGGATTTCTGGAATTATCGAATCCCCCTTTTATTTGGGAAGGGGATGGGATAGAAGGAGAAAACGGCGACGAAGTGGAGGTGTCATCTAATGGAATTTATAGAGTACGCTTAAATGTAGGGAATGACGATATCAGTCAGGAAGAGTTGGTCTGCAGCCTGGAAGTGAAGAATATGGATTTTACCCCTCCGGTCATTGATGAGGCAGAGTGCATAGAAAAAGACGGAATAGTGACAAATATACTCCGCATAACAGCAAAGGATTTGCAGCCGGATGGAACGGAAGGCAGCGGCTTGGCTGAGGAAGCCTATTCTTTTGACGGAGGGAAAACATGGCAGCAGAAAAATGAAATGGAACTGGAGAAAAATGGGGAAATATTCATTGCGGTGAGGGATATCTGCGGAAATATATCCGTTCGGGCAGTAGAAGTGTCACATATTATAGGAGAAAAAGAGCCGGAAGGGGATGGAAATGGCACGGATACGGAGAATGAAGATAATATCGGCGGGGGTACAGGAGACGGAGAAGATACAGGAAACGGAAATGGAACAGGAGACGGAGAAGATACAGGAAACGGAGATGGAACAGGAGACGGAACAGATACAGGAAATGGAAATGACTCCGGAGATGGCGGGAATTCGGAAAATAACAAAGATGAAGGGACAGATAGCGGTTCCGGGGAAAATTCCGGCCAGGGAGGAAATTCCGGTTCATCGGGAAATGCAGGTAAGAACCATTTGGACGAGGAAGATGGGAAAAAGTTGGAAGATAGCCTGGAGAAGGATAAGCAGCTGTTGGAAAACAATAAGCAGCCATTGAAAAAGAAGGGAGATTCTTCCCGGAAGGATGGAAACGGGAAAGAAAATGGAAAAGCCCGATGGAACAGGGCGGATGAATACGAAATCGCAATGCCAAAGAAAAATGAAACAGCGATAACCGATGAGGACGAAGGCTTCCAAAAGGAAACAGGGGAAATAGAGGCGGCAGAAGCGATGGCAGGGCCTCAGGCCGGGGAAAGGCTGCTGATGGCAAAAAGGGCTGAAACAGTGGAAAAAGTTGTAAAAGCTGTTACTTTTACAGTAAGTGGAATCATGCTGGCAGCAGGGCTGCTTTACCTGATTTATCTCATGTTCCGCAGCATACAGATTTTTGACTGCGATGGGGAAGGGAATACCAAATATGCTGGGAGCTGTATTATGAAAAAGACAGAAGAAGGGTTTGAAGTGAGAATTCCGGATATGATCTGGGAGCATTCCGCTACGGGTCAGTATAGCCTAAAGCCAGGGAAGCTGTTTGCAAAGAGAAATAAAGGAAAAGAATTGATAGTAATGATGGGGAATAGGAAGGAAGCGGTATGGATTGATAAGGAAATTCCCCTTAGGGTTTCTGTATGTGCATAATTGTGGAAAAAATGAATATTTATGCTTGATTTTCACGAACGAACGTGATATGCTGGCGTATAGAAAAATTGTCGAGCTAAAGGTGGCGGGAGAATATCTGCCTTAAAGCGTTTAAAGGTTACATAGGCAGAACGGACCGGAAACCGGAGGCAGCAGGCAAATTTCAAGTTAAAGTACACAATGATAGAACAAGTTTGTGCCTGCGCGGCATCCACAAACTTGATATGTGTAAAGTCCCGGCAATGCCGGACCGCAAAAGGCCGCGCAGAAATGAGGAGAAGATTGAATTTTTTCAATCCCAAGTTTGTGTCTGCGCGGCGTCCACAAACTTGACATGCGCACAAAGCCGCGCAGAAACGAGGAGAAATATGAAAAAATTTTTAGCAGCAATGATGACAGCAGTGTTGTGCATGGGTCTGTTAACGGCCTGTGGAAGCGCAGCGGAGGAAACAGCGGAGACGACGGAATCCGTAACAGAGGCAACGAATGAGGCCGAGTCTGCAGAGGAAGAAACAGCCGAGCCGGAAGCAGCAGAAGAAGCAGCACAGCCGGAAGAAGAAGCAGCACAGCCGGAAGCAGAAGCCGCGGTATCGGAAGCATTGGCGGATGGCGTTTTGAATGTGGGAACTAATGCGGAATTCCCTCCCTTTGAATATGTGGAGGACAATGGGGAGCCGGATGGATTCGATATCGCCCTGATTAAGGCAATCGGCGAGAAGCTGGGTGTGGAAGTCCAGGTGGAGAACATGGAGTTTAATTCACTGGTAGCTTCTATTGGCGGCAAAATTGATGTTGCCATTGCCGGTATGACCGTTACGGATGAGAGAAAAGAAATGGTTGACTTCTCCAATTCCTATTACACGGCAGTTCAGTATGTTATTTTGCCGAAAGACTCTGAAATAGCTGCGGCAGCCGACCTGGAAGGAAAAGCAATCGGCGTGCAGCTGGGTACTACGGGCGACTTTATTGCCGAAGAAATCGCAGGGGCTGAGGTGGCTCAGTATAACAAGGCATTGGATGCGGTAAATGATCTGGTAAACGGCAGGCTGGACTGCGTTATCATAGATAAGAACCCGGCGCTCGTTTTCGAGTCGAAATTTGCAGACCAGGTAACGGCAGTGGATGGCGCACAGTTTAATTTTGAAGCAGAAGAATATGCGATTGCCATCCCCAAAGGAGATACGGTATTGGCAGAACAAATCAATTCGGCTTTGCAGGAAATGATAGACGACGGCACTTTTGATGCACTGGTGGAAGAATATATCGAAGGCAGTAATGAATAAATAGTACGATAAACGGTGGGAGGATAGCGGGTATCCGCTATCCTTTTGCCGCCTTATGGAAAACTGCTTCGTAGAATGTATATATTTGAGAATGCGAAGCGCCTTATATAGGGAAGTCCGTTATCAGACGGATATAAACTGACGAAGAACCGAATCTTCACAATCTTTTTTATGGGAAAGGATGACAAGAAAGATGCAGGCATGGTTTGAAAAAACAGAGAAAATGTTTGACGCTGCGTTTATTAGCGGTGATAGGTGGAAGCTATACTTAAGCGGCCTGGGGGTAACGCTGGAGGTGGCTTTTTTTGCCGCTATTCTGGGTATGATAATCGGTACGATACTGGCATTTATGAAGTTGTCGGTAAGGAGAAACGGGAAGAAAACAATATTGACAGTAATTGCCAATATATACATAGATGTCATCCGGGGTACGCCATCCGTACTTCAGCTGATGATTATGTGGTTTATTATTTTTTCCAATGCGAAGAACGGAGTATTGGTAGCGATTCTTTCCTTTGGTGTGAATAGCGGCGCCTATGTGGCAGAAATTGTCCGGGCAGGTATCCTGGCTGTGGATAAGGGGCAGATGGAGGCCGGGAGGGCCTTGGGGCTGTCCAAAACACAGACCATGATATCGGTCATTATCCCTCAGGCAGTAAAAAATGTGCTCCCTCCCATCGGAAATGAATTTATTGTTCTGCTAAAGGAGACGGCCATTGTAGGATATGTGAGCCTGACGGATCTGACAAGGGCTGCCAATCAGATTGCCTCCAGGACTTATGAACCTTTTATGCCTTTAATTGGCGCGGCGGTAATTTATTTTGTGGTAATTAAAATATTGACCATTTTGCTTGGGATTCTGGAGAGGAGGCTGCGTAAAAGTGATAATCGTTAAGGACTTACACAAAACATTCGAAAATAACCATGTATTGCGCGGGGTGAACTATCATGTGCACCAGGGGGAAAAAATCGTAGTTATCGGGCCTTCCGGTTCGGGAAAAAGTACTTTTTTGCGGTGCCTGAATCTTTTGGAAACACCCACCAGCGGCGAGATATGGTTTGATGGGATTAACATTACCGATCCGAAGACGGATATTGATAAAGTACGGGAACATATGGGAATGGTGTTCCAGAATTTTAACCTGTTCAACAATTTGACAATCATGCAGAATATTACATTGGCGCCGGTGAAACTGAAAGTAATGGGAAAAGAAGAAGCCGGAGAAAATGCTCTGAAGCTGTTAGAGCGGGTGGGGTTAAAGGAAAAAGCGGACGCTTACCCCAGTCAGTTGTCCGGCGGACAAAAGCAAAGGGTGGCAATAGTACGTTCCCTTGCTATGAGTCCCCGTGTAATGCTGTTTGACGAGCCCACCTCCGCGTTGGATCCGGAGATGGTAGGCGAGGTTCTGGACGTTATGAAGGGGTTGGCAGACACTGGTATGACGATGGTAGTAGTTACCCACGAGATGGGCTTTGCCAGGGAAGTGGGAACAAAGGTGCTATTTATGGACGAGGGAATCATCATGGAAGAGAATACCCCCCAGGAATTTTTTAGTAACCCGAAAAGCCAGCGGCTTCAGGATTTCCTGTCCAAAGTATTATAACTCTTGACAAAGGGCAGGAGAAGATAAAGCGGGAGCGCATAGGCCAGGGAATAGGCATAGCGGAATTCCGAGGCAACAGGGGTTGCCGCCAATAAAGTCAAAATAAGGCCCAGACCAGGCAGGAACAGGATAAGGCATGAATATTGCTTTTTGGCGGAGACAATGGCGATACAGCAGATAAGTGCCCAGAACATGGCGCCCATACTGAAAAGAAGTCCGTAAAGCGGGAGCATATCGCCCAGCTTTTGCAGGATTTCTTTTGCTTTTACTATCAGCGGCCCGCCGATGAGGGGACGGCTGAAAACACCGGTTTCATTGGCGATGATGCCGTCAATATCCCCCACGGTATAGTATACATCGGGATACCAGAAACCGATTGTCTGGTCGATATATGCCCTCAAATAGGTGGCGGGGTATTTGATCCCCAGGGAAAGCCAGAGCATAAAGTATTCGCCTTTGTGCTCAGTCAAATAAGCGGGGTCGCCTGCCCTTACAAGTTCTTTCATGTTGTCGGCAAAGCCAGGGTCATACAATTTCTTAATATAAGTAGTATCAATCACCTTATGGACACTTTCCCACTGCGCCGGTGTCAGTTCCTTATCTTCGCAAAGGACTCGGCTTGTCTGCTGAAGCGGGATGCAGATGGATTCCACAAAGTCCGGCTGAGTTACATGATATGCGTTCATCACAGGAACCTTTATGAGTAAAACGGCAGCGAGAATGGCAGCATGCAGGGGAAGCATTATTTTTAAACTATGCCGAAAGGCGAATAGCAGGAACGGCAGGGAAAATAAGAATGCATACCATCCATTGGAACGGAACAGGCAGACCATAAGGCCGGCCAAGCCATAAATAACGTAAGAAACTTTATCCTGAAAGAAATAAATACGGGCCAGGGCTGTGGAAAAGAGCAGGAAAGCCCCGGAAAACAGAACATCCTTCCATATGGTGACCACAAAGACACCATGGTAGGGGAGCAGTGCGTAAAAGGCGATGATAAGGCAGCAGAGGATCTTGTTTATATGCAATTTCTGCAAGGTTGCGATGAGCCATGCAACGCAGCCGGCCATAAACAGCATCTGAAATACGGTAAAAAAAGCCAAGGATGCGTTAGGGCTGCCGGTAAGGGAATATCCGATGGAATAAAACGCCTTTATCACCATGGTATGTGCCCAGGGGTGGTGATTGCTGTAAGGCACCATATGTAACACCTGCTCCAGCTGATTGATACTGTCCGGTGTCATGATAGCAGGATATTCATACAGAAAATATGGAAGCCAGCCAAACATACAGGCCAAAAAGGAAAAAAGAGGAAGATGCTTGACTTGTTTCCCGCTTTCTGTCAAAGTATAAGGAACTGCAAAGAAAAGCAGCAGGGAAAGGGCGGCGGTAATAAGGAAAAAAGCACCAATTCCGCTGGCAGCAATAATTATCAGCTGGAATAGCCGGTTGGTGAGCCCTTCTGTCAGGGAAGGGGACTCTGCCAGAAGAAAGAGCAGGGTAAAAAACAATCCGCATATGCGGGCAACTGCCAAGACATGCTTCGTAAAAACCTCCGGTTTTTCTGCCTTTAGTTTAAATATGTAACGGAAGGACAGAAAAAAAGCACCGAATAATATAGGGGCCAGAAAACTTTTAGTAGTGATATGGCATGCACGGCATACGGCCCAAAGGGCGAAAAAACTTTCTATAAAAAGCTTGTAAGGAGCAAAAGATTTGTTATAATATAATTTTTTAAACATAAATCCCCCTGCTAATATATAAATAGGATGTATTAGTCATAGTTTATATGGTATAATGGATTGCGTCAATGGGCAATTTTACCAGCCAGGTTTTTTCTGCAAAAGAAGAGGGAACAGGAAAAGGTGCTGGAAGGGCATGTGCGGAACTGGAAAACAGCACTTGCCCGTACAGCGCCTAAGAAAATTTACGGACGCGTAAGCGGCCGGGAATTTTCTGCAAATGGAACAGGAAAAGGTGCTGGAAGGGCATGTGCGGAACTGGAATAGGAGCAAAGATTGAAAATTGAAGATTTTCAATCTCATGTTTGTGTCTGCGCAGCATCCACAAACTAAATAAGCGCAAAAAGCTGCGCAGAAATGGGGTTAAATATGATAACAATAAGTTTATGCATGATTGTAAAAAATGAAGAGAAAAATTTAAAACGCTGTTTATCCTGTGTTGCGGATTTAATGGACGAGATTATCATAGTGGATACGGGCTCCGTGGATAAAACAAAGGAGATTGCATCGGGATACACGGATAAGGTGTATGATTTCAAATGGACAGGTGACTTCGCGGCCGCACGTAACTTCGCTTTTTCAAAGGCGACCGGGGATTATATTTATTCGGCAGATGCGGACGAAATCCTGGATGAAACAAACAGGGAGAGATTCCGCATTTTAAAAGAAAACATGTACCCTGAAATAGAGATTGTTCAGATGTATTATACCAATCAGTTGAAATTCCGTACCATATATAATTATGATAAAGAATACCGTCCAAAGCTGTTTAAGCGGGTAAGGAACTTTACATGGATTGACCCCGTGCATGAGACGGTGAGGACTAAACCAGTAGTCTTCGACAGCGATGTAGAGATTATCCATGAACAGGAAACCAACCATGCAAAAAGGGATTTGGAAGCGCTCTGCCAGGCCGGAAGGGAAGGCAGGCTCTCAGAGAGACTATTTGAGATGTACGCCAGAGAATTGTACTTTGCGGGGGATAGGGAAGACTTTGAAAATGGGGTTGAATTTTTTGAGGCGGCATGCAAAGACGATGACAGTGACAGCGATAAACTGAAGATAGCCCTTGCTATTATGGTAAAGGCGGCGCGGGTGCTAAGTGACGAAAGAAAATTCTTTAAGTATACCGTAAAAGCCATTGCCTTTGAGTGCGTTTCGGAAATCTGCCTGGAACTGGGAAATTATTACATGGAGCAGGAAGACTATGAAGAGGCGGCCTTGTGGTATTACAATGCGGCTTATGAAACCGAAAGCATAATCGATGCCCGCAGCAGGGGCGATATCCCCCTGAATAAAATGGCGGAATGCTGCAGAAAGCTGGGGCATGAGGAGAAAGCAGAATACTACGAAAAGAGTGCAAAAGACTGGCACATACAAAGTGAAAGGGAACAATAAAGGGGGCTTGCGGAACTAAAAACAGCAAGGCCCCAGAGAGCGCAAGAAGAAAGGGCACTGGTAGGACCTTTCGGAACTAAATAAAAAGGAGAATAACAACCACAAATGAACTGGGAAGAGAATGTCCGTAAAGTGACCCCGTATGTACCGGGCGAACAGCCGGATGATATAAACGTAATCAAATTAAACACCAATGAATGCCCTTACCCTCCGGCTCCTGGCATAAAAGAAAAAGCGGAAAGCTTTGAGTATGGCAGGCTGCGCCTGTACCCTGATACCGAGGCGGGAAAGCTGGCGGATGCCCTTTGCGAATACTATAGTATCGGGCCGGAGCAGCTTTTTATAGGAGTAGGGAGCGATGACGTTCTGGCAATGGCGTTTTTAACATTTTTCAATTCGGGGAAGCCGGTTTTTTTCCCGGATATTACCTATTCTTTTTATGATGTGTGGGCAGAACTTTACCGCATTCCATACGAGTGCAAGAGTTTGGATGAGAAGTTTCATATAAAAAAGGAAGATTACAAAAAGGAAAATGGGGGAATTATTATCCCCAACCCTAACGCGCCTACCGGGCTGGCGGAGCCGCTTAAGGCGCTGGAGGACATTATAGCTTCCAATCCGGGCAGTGTGGTCATTATTGATGAGGCTTATGTGGACTTTGGGGGGGAAAGCTGCCTGCCGCTTATTGATAAATATGATAATCTTTTGGTAGTACAGACTTTTTCCAAGTCCAGGGCACTGGCAGGACTGCGAATCGGGTTTGCCATGGGGAATCCCCGTCTGATAGGTTATCTGAAGGATGCAAAATTTTCCTTCAATTCTTATACTATGAATATGCTTTCGGTGGAATTGGGGGCGGAAGCGGTAAGGAACGCAGATTATTTTAAAGATACTGTCAATAAAATAATAGCTACAAGGGAGAGGATAAAAGGGGAATTGCTGGAATTAGGTTTTACGTTTCCTGATTCTAAGGCCAATTTTATTTTTGCATCCCATGAGAAAATACCGGCGAAAATCATCTTTCAGGAATTGCGCAAAAGAGGGATTTATGTCCGGTACTGGGAGAAGCCGAGAATTGATAATGCTTTGAGGATAACCATAGGCACGGATGAACAGATGGATGTGCTGATAAAAAATTTAAAGGAAATAATAGAAAAGGAGTAAGGGTTGAAAATGATAAAAAATGTTTTAAAAGGGATTGTAATCGGGTTGGCCAATGTAATTCCGGGGGTCAGCGGGGGAACTATGATGGTGTCCATGGGGATTTATGATAAATTGATCCATTGTATCACCCATTTGTTTTCGGAATTTAAGAAGAGCCTGCGGTTTCTGGTTCCTATTTTTATCGGTATCGGAATTGCTGCGGTGGTGGTGCCCTTTGGTATCGAATTTCTATTTGCCAATTATCCGTTCCAGACGAACCTGCTGTTTATAGGCTTGATTATTGGCGGCCTTCCGGCTGTTTGGAAAAAGGTGAAAGGCAGTTCCGTGAGGGTTGGGCATATCATCGCCTGCATTCTGTTCTTTGCCCTTGTGGCCGGGCTGGCTCTGGTAGGGGAAACGGAAGGGAATGCGGCGGATTTGTCCTTTAGTTTGATTTCAGTAATTAAACTGTTCGGCGTGGGTATTGTGGCGTCCGCAACGATGGTAATTCCTGGTGTCAGCGGCTCCATGATGCTTCTGCTGATGGGCTATTATCATCCGATTTTGGAAACAATTACGAATTTTATTAAGGCAGCGCTGGCTTTCGATATGAACGGGATTCTTGCGGGCATGGGAGTGTTGATTCCCTTCGGTATCGGTGTGGTTGTGGGTATCTTTGCAATTGCTAAATTGATCGAAATTATTTTTGTGAAATTTCCCCTTTATGCTTACTGGGCGATTATCGGCCTGATTATTTCTTCGCCGGTGGCAATCCTTGTAGTCGGTGGGATTGGAACGGTGACGGTGTTTTCTGTAATTACAGGGGTGGCAGCATTGGGAATAGGGTTCGTCATCGCGCTGAAGCTGGGGGATTAAGAAATATTATAGGAATCCATGGATGCTGCCTGGCGGCATTTCAAATCTTTTTGGCCAGAAAGGAGCATAATGAATGGAAGCATATACAGGTTTTGCTGATGTGTATGATATCTTTATGGATAATGTGCCTTATGAAGAATGGGCGGAATATATTGATAGACTATTGAATAGGTACGGAGTATCCAAGGATGGGGGTTCGGCTTTTCCGGAAGAAAAAATGTCAGGCGAAGGAATGCCGGCATCAAGAGGGGGAATTCCAGGAGGGGAGAAGCCGGTGCCGGAGCGGGAAGAATTACCGGAAGAAGAGCGGGTGCACCGGGAAGCTTTGGCTGCAGAGCGCAATGTGGTGGTGGATTTGGGCTGCGGAACGGGAACGCTGACGGAGCTTTTGGCGGATAAGGGCTACGATATGATTGGGATTGACAATTCCCAGGAAATGCTGAATATTGCCCAGAGGAAAAAGGAAAGTTCGGGGAAGGAAATCCTGTATCTGATGCAGGATATGAGGGAACTGGAACTGTATGGGTGCGTAGGAGCCGTGGTGAGCGTGTGCGACTCCCTGAATTATCTTTTGGAGGAAGAGGATATTCTGGAGACATTCCGACTGGTGAATAATTATTTGTGCCCGGGCGGGCTCTTTATTTTCGATTTCAATACGGTTTATAAATACGAAACGGTTATCGGGGATGCCACGATTGCAGAAAACAGGGAAGACTGCAGCTTTATTTGGGAAAATTATTATGATGCCGAGGGGCAGATGAACGAATATGATTTGACTATTTTTGCCAGGATAGAGGATGGGAAGGACGGGAAAGAAAAGGGGGAAGAATGCTTCCGGCGCTTTACGGAAACCCATTATCAAAGGGGGTATACCTTGGAGCAGATGCGGGGGATGACAGAGGAAGCAGGGCTGGAATTTGTCATGGCAGTGGATGGGGATACCCATGGAGAGGTGACGGCAGAAAGCGAACGGGTTTATGTAGTGGCGCGGGAATGTAAAAAGGGAACAAAAGGCATCTTGCCATGATTTTTTTGCTGCCCGTGCCGCTGAAACGGGATGGTGGGGAGCGGACAAAGGGTGCTTATGCAGATAGCGGTGGACTAAAATCGGAAAAGGAAGGTCTTGGAGATGGAAGGAAGAGGAGACTATATAGTAAGGGCTACGGCAGCGGGGGCGCAGATACGGGCCTTCGCGGCGACTACCAGAGGGGTGGTGGAGGAGATGAGGCAGATTCACAACACCAGCCCGGTGGTCAGTGCGGCTTTAGGCAGGCTTTTGACAGGAGGGGCCATGATAGGGGCTATGATGAAAGGGGAGGAGGACTTGCTCACTCTTCAAGTAATAGGAGACGGCCCCGTAGGTGGGATGACAGTGACTGCGGATTCCCATGGATATGTAAAGGGATATGCCAATGCCCCCCAGGTGATATTGCCTGCCAGCGCCCAGGGCAAGCTGGATGTGGGAAGGGCCGTAGGGAGCGGAAGCTTGCGTGTGATAAAGGATATGGGGTTAAAAGAGCCATATGTGGGGCAGACTATGCTCCAGACAGGTGAAATTGCCGAGGATTTGACTTACTATTTTGCAATTTCGGAACAGGTGCCTTCTTCGGTAGGGCTGGGAGTTCTGATGGAAGGGGATAATACGGTAAAGCAGGCCGGAGGGTTTATCTTACAGTTGATGCCCTTTGCGGAGGAAGCTACAGTGGCGCAGCTGGAAGAAAATTTGCAGAAGTTCTCTTCGGTAACCGCGGTCTTGGAAGAGGGGAATTCCCCGGAGCAAATGTTGGAAATGCTTTTGGACGGACTTTCTATGCAGATAGCAGATACCATGGAGACAAGGTATCGCTGCGGATGCTCCAAACAGAGGGTGGAAAGGGCGGTTGCCAGCATAGGAAAGAAAGATATTGAAGAAATGATAGCGGACGGGAAGGATATCGAGGTGGACTGCCATTTCTGCAATAAGAAATATGTGTTTTCTGTGGAAGAATTGAAACGTCTAATAGTGTGAGGCAGTATGGAAATGAACATGGAAGAAAGGCATGGATATTGGCATGGAACATGGATTTGTGAAGGCGGCGGCGGTAACGCCGCAGATAAAAGTAGCGGATACGGTATATAATGCGGAGCAGATTATATTAGGGATAGAAGAAGCGGCAGCTGCTGGGGCGAAGATTATCGTTTTCCCGGAGCTATGTATCACAGGATATACTTGCGGGGATTTATTTTTGCAGGGGCTGCTGCTTCAAAAGGCGCTGGACGGGCTTTTGATGATAGCGGGGCGGACACGGGAAATCGAAGCGCTGGTTTTTGTAGGGCTGCCTTTAGTGCGGGAAAATAAATTATATAATGTAGCCGCCATACTGTACCAGGGAGAAATCCGCGGATTTGTTCCCAAGGCTAATATCCCGGCTTATGCGGAATTTTATGAAAGCAGGCATTTTGAGGAAGGCAACAGGAAGCCGGTGGAGTATGTGCTGAAAAACGGGGAAGAGGAGCAGGCGGTTCCATTTGGAACGAACCTTTTATTCGAGATAGATGCGGTGAAAGGCTTAAAGGTGGGCTGTGAAATATGCGAAGATATCTGGGTGGCCGATTCTCCGGCCAATTCCCATGCAAAAGCAGGGGCCACGGTAATCGTGAACCTTTCGGCATCGGATGAAACGGTGGGGAAGGATGAGTATCGGGAGATGCTGGTGAAGGCTTCCAGCGCCAGAAATATTGCAGGCTATGTATATACCAGCGCTGGGGAAGGGGAATCCACCCAGGATTTGGTATTTAGCGGCCATAATATTATCGCGGAAAACGGAACGGTGCTGGCACAGTCGAAAAGATTTGCGAACCAGACAGTTTATGGAGATATAGACATCAGCAGGATATGCCATGAGAGGCGGAGGATGAGCACCTTCCGCCAGGAAGAGGATGGATCATACCGTACGGTGAAGATTACCATGAAAAAAGAAAAAACGGAAATTTCCCGGAAGTTTAGCTGTCTGCCTTTTGTTCCGGAGGATAAGGAAAAGAGGAACAAACGGTGCGATGAAATTCTTTCCATCCAGTCTTTTGGGCTGAAAAAGCGTTATGAGCATACAGGCTGCAAAAAGGCGGTAATAGGGATTTCCGGCGGGCTGGATTCCACATTAGCCCTGCTTGTGACGGCCAGAACCTTCGATATGCTTTCTATAGAAAGGCATAATATTGTCTCAGTGACCATGCCTTGCTTTGGCACAACAGACAGGACTTATGATAATGCCTGCAAGCTGGCCAGGGTTTTGGGGACGGATTTGCGCGAGATTCCCATTAAAGAGGCAGTGGCTCTTCATTTCGAAGAAATAGGGCATGATATGGATAATCATGATGTGACCTACGAAAACAGCCAGGCCAGGGAACGGACGCAGATTCTGATGGATGTGGCCAATCAGGAAAATGCATTAGTGATCGGAACCGGGGATATGTCCGAACTGGCTCTTGGATGGGCTACGTATAACGGTGACCATATGTCCATGTACGGGGTGAATGCCGGGGTGCCTAAGACATTGGTAAGGCATCTGGTGCAGTATTATGCGGATACCTGTGGCAATGGAGAACTAAAAGAGGTGCTGCTGGACGTATTGGATACGCCGGTCAGCCCGGAACTGCTGCCGCCTGTGGACGGGGTCATTGCCCAGAAGACGGAAGACTTGGTGGGGCCTTATGAACTTCATGATTTTTTCCTTTATTATATGCTCCGGTGCGGATTTGAGCCGGATAAGATATATCGTATTGCCTGTATGTCCTTCGTACAGCAGTATGAAAAAGAAGTAGTGCTGAAATGGTTAAAAACCTTCTACCGAAGATTTTTTAACCAGCAGTTTAAACGCTCCTGCCTGCCGGATGGGCCAAAGGTGGGGAGTGTTGCCTTATCGCCCAGGGGAGATTTACGCATGCCGTCGGATGCCTGCGGGCGTATTTGGCTGGAGGGGTTGGAAAATAAATAATTGTAAAATCCAGCCCGTTAATATTTGCTTTTGGCAAAGGGCTGGATTCTTATATGCAGCAGCGACTGCTGCTTTACTGCCCGTCGGCAGCAACCGCATTTGCCGCAGCGGCGGCCTCGGCTTTTTGAAGGGAGGATTTAATCGCATCAAGCAGAACCATGGAAGTATATTTGTTATCGTCCGAATAGGTAATGCCGTCCAGGGATTGGTTTTCGCATATCTGCGATGCCAGGTCTTCGAAGGCCGGCTCGATGAGAGGGTACATGGCAGCTACCGCGTCATCCAGGTTGACAATACGGATGCTGTTTATATTTGCTTCATCTACCGTTACCTCAATATCCACAACGTTATCATTCAGCACGAGAGAAGTCGTATAGACGCCGGGCATATAAGAGTTCGCCGGCTGTATGGTACTGGAGTCTTTATCCTTATTCTTGGGGAGGAACATAATAATTAAAAGTATAATAAAGAGTATCCCAAGAACGGCAAAGATGCCGGTATATATTAATTCTTTTAGGTGAAGCACAACAATTTTGGTTTTGGAACTCATAGCAATATTCCCGCCTGTTTTCTTTTTACTATCATATTAATGTATGATGGGTTTTATGACTATGGGAATACGAGACGGGAAAATTTTAAATTGGTATTGACAATTCCATCTAACACTTGCTATTATAATATGAGACAAAGGCGTTCTTAAGGGTAGGAACGTCTTTTTTTATTACGCCACGGCGTTGTCAGTACTAGGAATTGGCCGCCGAACCAATTCTTTTTATGCGCAGGCCCGCATATGGAAGTCGGCTGCCAAGCAGCATGTGGGACGCGCATTGAGTAGGGGCAAAAATTTCCCCTGCTTAATTGCACAGTTCCATGCAAGGCGATTGCGCATATTGCGTGAAAGGTTTCAGGATTTTGAAAGGAGCATAGTTATTAAGATGAAGAGAAATTATACAAGGGAAGATATCATGAATCTGGTAAGGGAAGAGGATGTAGAATTTATCCGGCTGCAGTTTACCGATATGTTTGGGAATCTGAAAAATGTGGCGATTACATCCAGCCAGCTGGAAAAGGCATTGGACAATAAGTGTATGTTTGACGGCTCTTCGATAGAAGGGTTTGTGAGGATTGAGGAATCGGATATGTATCTTTATCCGGATTTTAGCACATGGCAGATTTTCCCATGGCGGCCTCAACGGGGAAAGGTGGCAAGGCTCATTTGCGATATTTACCGGCCAAACGGGAATCCTTTCGAGGGAGACCCAAGATATATTTTGAAATGTGCCATACGGGAAGCGGAAAAGCTGGGATATCATTTTGAGGTTGGGCCGGAATGTGAGTTTTTCCTGTTCCATACGGATGAAAATGCCCTTCCTACCACAATTACCCATGAACAGGCAGGATATTTCGATTTAGGCCCGGTGGACTTTGGGGAAAATGCAAGGCGGGATATGGTACTTACTTTGGAGGATATGGGATTTATTATTGAAGCTTCCCATCATGAAGTTGCTCCGGCACAGCATGAAATTGATTTTAAATATGACGAGGCTCTTTCTACCGCGGACAATATTATGACATTTAAGCTGGCGGTGAAGACGATTGCGAAACGCCATGGCCTGCATGCCACATTTATGCCCAAACCGAAATTTGGCGTTAATGGTTCGGGGATGCATATTAATATGTCATTGTCGAAAGAAGGGAAAAATATTTTTGCCGACCCTTCCGACGAATTGGGCTTAAGTAAGGAAGCATATTACTTTATCGGAGGCATTATGAAGCATATGAAGGGGATGACAGCGATTACCAATCCGTTAGTTAATTCCTATAAGAGGCTTGTGCCTGGGTATGAGGCGCCTGTTTATATTGCCTGGAGCGCAACCAATCGAAGTCCGTTAATCAGGATTCCGGCGTCCAGGGGAGAAGGGACCAGAATAGAACTTAGATGCCCGGACCCGTCAGCAAATCCTTATTTAGCACTGGCGGTATGTTTAAGGGCTGGCCTGGATGGCATCAGCAACCGGATTATGCCGCCAAAGAGTGTGGACAGGAATATATTTACGATGACGCCGGACGAACGGAAAGAAGCAAAAATCGAAGCGCTTCCCGGAACACTGATTGAAGCGGTGCATGAACTGGAAAAAGATGAATTTATCCAAGCGGTTCTCGGAAAGCATGTGAGCGATAAGTACCTTGAAGCGAAAAAGGCGGAATGGGCGGAATACAGTTCCCAAGTGACTGAATGGGAAATAGGGGTGTATCTGAACAAATTTTAGTGTTCTGGCCGATTGTCAGTTCGATATGTTCCAGCTATTGACGGAAGGTAATCAGTTCAGCACACGAATGTGTAGATGTGACAAAGACTCCGGCCCTTTTGCCGCAGATATAACTTGAAATGGCTGGATGGAAGAAAGGGGGTGGGGATATGGCTGGTATCATTGTGGCATTTCCGAAAGAGGAGGATGCCAGAAAGATAAAAAACCTTCTGGTAAGAAATGGGTTTTCTGTATCGTCGGTTTGCACAACAGGGGCACAGGCTATCGGATTGGCGGATAGTTATAGCCAAGGCATTGTAATCTGCGGTTACCGCCTGCCGGATATGATGTATCAGGAACTTTACAATTGCCTGCCTTCAGGGTTTGAAATGCTGCTTATGGCATCCCGACATATACTTGCCGAATGTATGGATAACGGTATTGTTTGCCTGGCTATGCCGATGAAGGTGCTTGATCTGGTAAATACTGTAGATATGCTGCTGCACACAGTACAAAGGCGGCACGGGAAAATGCGGGAAAAGCCAAAAGAGCGCAGCGGGGAAGAAATCAGTCTGATTCATGAAGCCAAGTATTTGCTTATGGACAGGAATCATATGACGGAAGACGAAGCATACAGATATATTCAAAAGTGCAGCATGGACAGTGGAACAAAAATGGCGGAAACAGCGCAGATGGTGCTGGCTATGATGAAATAAGAAGGAAACGTGCTTGAAAGATGCGGGATGAACTTTCGGGTACGTTTATTTCTTTGCCCTATAGGAATAGGGGGGGAACTGGGCCAATTCTTTTTACTTGTGTAATAGTTCAAGCTTGACTTTTTATGGGATATAGACGATATTATTTATATAGTACAGAGGTATGGCGGATTTTTGTATAGGAATACGAAAAGCAGACGGCCAGTAGGGCGGGAAAGAATAGAAGGGGGCGCATTTTTAATGAAAATCGGCGAGGCGCAGCATATTTATAGAAAACAAGTGAGCGATTACAGGGAGCAAAGGGCGGCAATATCTAAGAGGCTGGAAACTATCCGTTCAAAGATGGATGCATCTCCTAATAATAGGGAACAGTTTGAATCGGAGGCGGCGGCTTTGGAATTGACCTTAGATTCGTTGGATGAGAAACAGGCAGAGTATGAAAAATACTTGGAGCAGCTGTCGGAGAAATATTGTGCGTACTGGAATACAACGGTAGCCGAGCAGCAGGCGGATGCCATGGAAGAGTATGCTGTGGATATGGGTAAAATCATGGAAGTGGCACGGCGCATTATGAAAGGGGCAATTGTTCCGGCATCGGATGAAAAGAAATTGATGGAATTCAGCAATGAAATGTACCAGACAGCAAAAAGCGTAGGAGCCATGATACGGCGGCAAAAGCGTGAAAAATATGATACCCTCTGGGGCGAAGAGGAGGAGAAGGAATATGAAGACCCCAAGGAGGCAGCAGAGAATGCACAGGCGCCAAGCGGCGCTCCAGCAGTAGTGGATGCGGCGGAAAGCATGCCATCTGCAGGAGGAGAAGACATGCAGTAATTGGAAAGTTATGGACAGCTATGTATATCATTTGAAAAGGGAGTTGTTTTTATTAAAAAAACTGATATAATTGTAATATCAAAGGGCAATATAAAATATTCGATATTCTTATGGGTAATCAGCTGTACAGGCGGCCTGGGAGAAGAAAAATATATAGCGATGGTCGCGAGACGAAAGACCTAAGGAGGAAAAATAAACATGGGTATCCATGATCAGGATAAGAAAAGAAGCCATACAACACATTTTTTGGTGGGGAGCTTTACCTGTCTTATGATTATAAGTGCGGTGGCATTTTTATGCTTGGGATATTATATGAGCCAGGTGAGCAAGGATGCCATTAATGATGTGGGCAATTTATATATGATGGGTATGAATGAACAGATTACTGCTCATTTCCGTACGATAATGGACTTGAAGCTGGAGCAGGCGGAAGCCGTAGTAGAAACAGTTTCCGGAGATGGGGATGAACAAGATGTAGAGCAATTATATGAAGAATTGATTTACAGGGTTCAAATCAGAAATTTTAATTATCTTGCGCTCTATTCTGAAAGCGGGAAGCTGGAAATGGTGTATGGGGATCAGATCAGCCTGGATGACCCGGAGCCGTTTTACCAGTCATTAAAGAATAAAGAAAAGAAAATTGCAGTGGGAAGGGATAGCGCTGGAAATGAAATAGTGATGTTTGGCATTAGCGCAGATTACGAGATGAGAAATGGTGAGAGGAGTATGGCAATAGTCATGGCTCTTCCTATTGAGTATATCAGTACAATGCTGGAAACGGAAGAAGAGGATGCATTGATGTACTCCCATATTATCAGACAGGATGGCAGCTTTATTGTGAGCGGCATGAACGATGAATATGATGATTATTTCAGCAGTCTTTACGGAAGGTATAAAAATGATGATCCCAAGAAAATAGAGGCATTTGTTGAAGAACTTACTGATGCTATGAAAAAAGGGGAAAATTATGCGGTGATACCTGATTTTGACGGAAGCAGGCAGCAGATATATTGCACTTCCCTCCCCTATTCGGAGTGGCATCTGATTACAATACTGCCATTTGGAATATTAAATGAAACGGTGGAGAGTTTAAACGAAGACAGGACGATTGCTACTATGTCGGTCTGTGCGGTGATATTGCTTGCTTTGCTGCTGATTTTTTATGTATATTATAGAATGACCTGCCAGCAGCTGGCGGATTTGGAGGAAGCGCGTCAGGATGCTTTACATGCAACGAAAGCCAAGAGTGAATTTCTTTCCAACATGAGCCATGATATCCGTACGCCGATGAATGCAATTGTAGGGATGACGGCAATTGCAACAACGCATATTGATGATAAAGAGCAAGTAAGGAACTGTTTGAAAAAGATTGCCCTATCCGGCAAACATCTTCTGGGGCTGATTAACGATGTACTGGATATGTCCAAGATTGAAAGCGGAAAAATGACGCTTACAGCAGAACGCATTTCCCTAAGGGAAGTAGTGGAAGGCATTGTAAGCATCGTGCAGACGCAGGTGAAAGGAAAAGGGCAAAACTTTAACGTACATATTGATAATATTATGGTAGAGGATGTGTACTGCGATAGTGTACGCCTGAATCAAGTGTTATTGAATTTGCTGTCCAATGCGGTGAAGTATACGCAGGAAGGGGGTACGATACAATTATCCCTGTTCCAGGAGGAGGCACCGCCGGAAAAAGGGAATACGTTTGTCAGAACACATGTTACGGTTAGAGATAATGGAATCGGTATGGGGGCGGAGTTCCTGGAGCATATTTTTGACTCATATTCCAGGGCAGATAACAAGCGCGTTCAGAAAACGGAAGGGGCCGGACTGGGCATGGCAATCACAAAATATATTGTGGATGTGATGCAGGGCAGTATAACGGTAAACAGTGAACCGAATAAAGGAACGGAATTCCATTTGATTTTGGATTTGGAGAAAGCAACGGAGGGGGAAATGGACATGGTACTGCCGGCATGGAAAATGCTGGTGGTGGATGATGATGAGATATTATGCCGTACAGCGGTGGATGCGCTGGATTCGATCGGTATACAGGCCGACTGGACATTGAGCGGGGAGAAGGCCATCGATATGGTGACAAAACATCATCAAATGAGGGATGACTATCAGATTGTTATGTTAGACTGGAAGCTTCCCGGCATGGATGGCATCTTTGTTGCAAAGCAGATTCGGCGCATTATAGGCGATTCCATGCCAATTATTTTGATTTCGGCTTATGACTGGAGCGATTTCGAAAAGGAGGCAAGGGAAGCGGGCATTGATGGATTTATTGCGAAGCCGTTATTTAAGTCAACGCTGTTTTATGGTTTGAAGAAATATATGGGCGTGGAAGAAGAGCATAGCAAGGAGCAGAAGAATCAGGACTTGTGCGGATGCCATATATTAGTTGCGGAAGATAATGATTTGAATTGGGAAATATTGGAGGAACTGCTGTCCGATGCGGGCATGGAACTGGAATGGGCGGAAAACGGTAAAATATGTGTGGAGAAACTTCAATCATCAGAGCCTGGAACCTATGATGCGATACTCATGGATGTGCGTATGCCTATTATGAATGGATATGAGGCTACCAGGGAGATCCGGGCATTAAATCATCCAGATGCACAGAATATCCCTATTATAGCCATGACGGCAGATGCTTTTTCAGAAGATATTCAGAAGTGCCTGGAAAGCGGCATGAATGCCCATACGGCTAAGCCGATTAATCTGGATGAAGTGCTCTCCTTGCTGAAAAGGTTTATCATGCAGGAAAAAAACTGACGGCAATAGAAGGATGATGCTGTTACAAAGTTCTGCTGATATTTTCTTGTAAGATTGGTATAAAATGAGTTCCGGGTGCTGTTTCATGCCCCGGAACTCATAATTCTGCAAACAGCTTTCGGAAATCTTCGTTTACCCCTATCATTGCAATGATATTGACCTCGCTGTTTCCCCAGGGAAGAGCCTGTTCGCTAATGGCAACAGAGATAAAGCTGGTCTTTGTATTCTTGGATAAGGAATGGGGAACAGCAACATTGCCGAAGGCGGTGCTGGACATATTTTCCCTGGTATGCATATCCCCCGAAAGAGAATCGGATGCATATCCCAAATGGATGACATCCTCCGCCATTCAGTTCCGTATCATTGATAGACACCTGACTTTGCAGCATCCTTCCAGTATGTATTGGCTGCGGATGCGGTCGATGACTATAACTGCTTTTGCACTGGTGTAATTACCTGTCACATTATCCATAATCTGAATTCTTTCCATTTTCCGTAATTGCCCTGACGCTGTACAAGGATATGGACTTATTGGCACTGCCATATCCATAAGTTTCTGAAAAATGCCACAAAAAAACAGGGAAACAAATCTGAATCATCAGTTATTTCCCTGCTTCAATGCTAAAATATAAAATTTTCACTCTGCTTTGATAGTCTACACCGTTTGAAATCCTGCAAGCTGTTCTACTTCTGTTACGCTGAGTTCAGAACATTCTGCAATTTCCTCAATTGTGAGTTTTCCCATTTTTAACAGTTTAATTGCTGTTTTTTTCTTTGCCAGGTCTATTCCCTGATTTAAAATCTTTCTTGCCTCTGTTTCAATCAATGCTCCGCCCATCATATCACCTACACCTTTCTGCACATTCTCATATTTTTGTGCAATCTCCTTAATCACGTCACTGGAAAGCTCTATGATCGTGCGTCTATCAAACGCCCCGATCACTCCCTGCTGTTCCAGTTCATCAAGCCTTTCTAAAATTATCTGATACTCTGCCTTCAATTCCGCCAGTTTCTGTTCATTACTATTATACTCTGGAAAGCCTTTCTCATGTGAAAAAATGTAAAACGGAATCAGCATCAGCAGACGTTTTTCAAAAATATCGTCAAGCGAATATTTCTGTACTTTCATAATCGGTATGTCATACTGCACCGTTCTGCCCGGTGTGACAATCACATATTTCATTTTGTCCGGTGTTTTTTTGTAAGTCCGGCAGGCTGCTTTCACACTCTACATGGTATTTCTTCGGTATCTTTCCGAAAACCGTAAAATTTGTGTCCGTAATCCGTTCCCTGTCCGCTTCGTCCTGCTGGTCTAAAAAATGCTCATTGGGGAAAAACCGGATTTCTTCCTCCCCTGTATATGCTTCGCCGAAAATTTCATTAATTACGGGAATTATCAGCTTCCGGCAGTCATTCAGGATTGTCCGGAATGCCCCGTCATATATATTCGCCATATCTTAATTCCTTCCTTTTTGTGTCTTTATCATATCATTTTTTCACCCCAATTTCAACATTATTTCACGCTGGTTCATCCCTCAATATGCCTGAAGCATTCTCCATATTTGCCCTTCCTTTGTCTGTCCGGTAATTTTTCCCTGAAAAAGCAACAGGAACACACCTCTCCATGATGCGGTCATAGATGCGCCCATGTTTCAAATCTGCCGGATTGCGCAGTTCTTCCAGTGACAGGTTTGTTGTAATGATAAATGGTTTCCCGCTTTTGTAGCGTTCATCAATCACAAGATAATTCCCATGCGCAGGATACCCTTATGACGATTTATTCGGAACTGAATATAGCTAATCATTTAATCAGCATTTATGAACGGATTATTTTGGATATCAAGAATAAGAACTAAAGAGGAGAATGGTAATGAATATAAAACAAGCACCAACAGGATTCCCGAAAAATTTTTTCCCTTTTTGGAATTGTGTACTCACGTAAAAAAACTTATAAATTTGCATTGTAAATAGCAGGCAAATATTTATAATAGGATATATGAACTGGAATCATTTTATGAAGGATTGCCTGTCAGTCTATATTCCGATGATGCGTCCAACAGCGGAGAAACGGATAATTTGATTTTTGAAGGCATTGCCATAAAATATGATTTAAAGAGTAATCCAGAATGGTGGCATGTAAAATGGTGTGTTCGTATTGATTGGAATAGTCTTATGCATGAATCCGATATGAAATTTTTGCAATTATTACCCATGGAAATAGAAAAACACCCGAACGATTTACCTGCTCTTCATAAATTTCTGATATATTTTAAAAATCATGGAATGGATAAAGATAGTATGTTAAAAAATTTGGAAAAAATAAAAAATCAATGTGATTTTAAGGCAAAGGATGTTTTGATAGATTTAATGAATTTTGTTATTGGCTGGTGTAGTGTAAGGTGAGTGTAGATTCAGTAATCATGTGTAAATATATGCAGTATACTTTAAATTTTAGGCAGCAGGAACACTTTTCCGAAAAGGGAAAAAATTTTTTATGGGGCGGGGCAATTGCAGCAAACCAGGCGGAAGGCGCGTGGGATGTGGATGGAAAAGGCCCGTCTATGGCGGACAAAGAGGGGTATTATTCCAGGAGAACCGCGATTGATTTTTACCATACATATAAAGAGGATCTGGCCATGATGGCCGAGATGGGATTTACCTGTTTCCGTACGTCTTTCGCTTGGACAAGGATTTTTCCTACGGGGATGGAGGAAGAACCCAATGAAGCGGGATTAAAGTTTTATGACGATATGCTGGATGAAATGCTCCGGCTGGGGATGGAACCGGTGATGACCATTACCCATTATGAAATGCCGCTGCATCTTGTAACGGAATATAACGGGTTTTTGGGAAAAGAGACGGTGGATGCATATGTGAAATACAGCAAAGCATTGTTTGACCGCTATCATGGCAAAGTAAAATACTGATTTCTGCTTAACCAGGTGAATTGCCTGGGGGGATGGGGGGAATTTTCCTCATTGGGTCTGACGGAAGGCTATACCCGGAACGATGTATACCAGGCTGTTTATAATTATCTGGAAAGCAATATTAAAGCTATGAAAGAGGCTGTGAAGGATGGCGTGGATGTGTTTGGCTATGTGTCCTGGGGGTCTATCGATATCGTTTCCTGTTCTCAGGGGGAAATGAGCAAACGGTATGGATATATTTATGTAGACATTGATGACAGAGGCAATGGAACAGGAAAGAATGCGAAGCATTCTTTACAATTGGCCGCTGGGCCG
>BLLT01000015.1 GCA_011958945.1 Lachnospiraceae bacterium
ATGGAATTGGGGATAGAAACGCTGATTGAAGGAAAAATTGAGGAAAAAGGCATCATAGCCCTGGATGCTAAAATTTTCCTGGAAATCGTAAGAAAGCTTCCGGATAATGAAATTACCATCGTTACCGATGATAATTTTAAAACTACGATTACCTGTGAAAAATCAAAATTTAATATTATTGGCAAGTCAGGGGAAGATTTTTCTTATCTGCCTGTTATTGAAAAGATTGACTCTATTATTATTTCCCAGTTTACTTTGAAGGAAGTTGTAAGGCAGACGATTTTTTCCATAGCGGATAACGATAACAATAAATTAATGACTGGTGAATTGTTTGAAATTAATGAGGATATTTTAAAAGTGGTATCTTTGGACGGGCATAGGATTTCTATCCGTAAGATCAGGCTGAAGAATTTTTATATGCCGAAAAAAGTTGTTGTGCCAGGGAAAACTTTAAACGAAATAAGTAAGATATTATCTGGCGACATGGACAAGGACGTACATATTTTCTTTACGGATAAACATATTGTTTTTGAATTTGATAATACTACGGTAGTTTCCCGTCTTATAGAAGGGGATTATTTTAAAATAGACCAGATGCTGTCCAGCGATTATGAGACTAAAGTGAGAATCAATAAAAAAGAATTCCTCAATTGTATCGACAGGGCGACTTTGCTTGTGAAGGAAGGGGATAAGAAGCCCATAATTATAAATATTACCGATGGTATGATGGAACTGAAAATCAATTCTGCGGTGGGCAGCATGAACGAGGAAATAGATATCGATAAAAAGGGCAAGGATATTATGATTGGGTTCAATCCGAAATTCCTCATTGATGCATTGCGGGTAATTGATGACGAAGAAGTGGACATCTATCTGGTAAATCCAAAGGCTCCATGTTTTATCAGGGATTCCGATGAAAAATATATTTATCTGATTCTGCCGGTAAACTTTACGACTGTAAACTGAATCAATGGTTTTAGCCGTTACAGAAAAAGAGAATAAGAAGGGAAAATATGGAAATAATAAAAATTAAGGATGAGTTTATAAAACTTGGCCAGGTATTGAAATTAGCGGGATGGGTAGGAAGTGGCTTGGATGCGAAGATGGTAATACTAGACGGCCTGGTAAAAGTAAATGGAGAAATTGTGCTTCAGAGGGGGAAAAAAATTTACCAAGGGGATATAGTAGAATTCGATGGAAAATCGTTAAAAGTACAGAACTAATTATATTTCAGTCAAAGGTGTAATATATGATTATAAAATCGTTGGAACTGATGAATTTCAGGAATTATGAATTCTTGGATTTGAAATTCAGTGAAGGAACCAATATTCTGTATGGTGATAATGCACAGGGAAAGACGAATGTGCTGGAAGCGATTTATTTATCCGCTACTACGAAGTCACATAAAGGAAGTAAAGATAGGGATATTGTAAGTTTCGGCAAAGAGGAAGCCCATATAAGGGCTTATCTTGAAAAAGATGAAAATGAATATAAGATAGACATGCATCTTCGTAAAAATAAGTCTAAAGGAGTTGCTGTAGATGGACAGAAGTTAAAAAAAGCGGCAGAACTTTTAGGCTTATTAAATGTTGTCTTTTTTTCTCCTGAGGATTTGAGTATAATTAAAAATGGCCCTGCTGAAAGAAGAAGATTTGTGGATATGGAGTTATGTCAGCTGGATAATTTTTATCTCTATAATCTGAATCATTATAACAAAATTGTCAATCAGAGAAATAAGCTTTTAAAGGACATATATTTTAATCCACAGTTAAAAGATACATTGAATATATGGGATTCCCAGTTGGTTTCTTTTGGGAGTAAGATTATAGAAAGACGGCGTGTTTTTATAGAACAGCTAAATGAAATTATATATGGCATACATAAGAAATTATCGGGGGATAAAGAAGAACTTATAATTCATTATGAGCCGGATGTGGAAATTGACAGCTTTGAGGATGCCCTGAAAAAAAGCCAGGAAAAAGATATGAAGCTGAAACAGACTCATGTAGGCCCCCATAGGGATGACTTTTCCTTTATGGCTGAAAATATAGATATCCGTAAGTTTGGTTCACAGGGACAGCAAAGGACGGCTGCTCTATCTTTGAAGCTTTCGGAAATAGAACTAGTAAAAAAAATAACAAAGGATACGCCGGTATTATTGTTGGATGATGTGCTGTCGGAACTGGACAGCAACAGGCAGAATTATCTTTTAAATAGTATAGGGGATATACAAACAATTATAACCTGCACCGGTTTGGATGAATTCGTCAATAACCGGTTTGAAATAAATAAAGTATTCAAAGTAGTGGAAGGAACAATACAGGAATAATTCGTTTTGAAAGAAAGAATGTGAGGTAAGAATGGAAAATAATAATGAATATGGGGCGGATCAAATACAGATATTAGAAGGACTTGAAGCGGTAAGGAAAAGGCCTGGCATGTATATAGGGAGCACTTCCTCCAGAGGACTTCATCATTTGGTTTATGAAATTGTGGATAATTCTGTAGATGAAGCCCTTGCGGGTTATTGTGATAAGATAGAAGTGGTAATAAACAAAGATAATTCGATTACTGTTACCGATAATGGCCGTGGAATTCCTGTAGGCATAAACCACAAATCGGGAATACCGGCGGTGGAAGTGGTATTTACGATTCTTCATGCAGGCGGAAAATTTGGCGGCGGGGGATATAAAGTGTCCGGCGGGCTTCATGGAGTAGGCGCTTCCGTGGTAAATGCCCTTTCCAACTGGCTGGAGGTTGAAATCTGCCAGGAAGGGAAAGTTTACAGGCAGAGATATGAAAAAGGCCAGGTTTGTTATTCGTTAAAGGAAGTGGGAAACTGTCCTGCGGATAAAACGGGTACAAAAGTAAGTTTTAAACCTGACGGGACAATTTTTCAAGAAACAACTGTTTATGATTTTGATATCTTAAAGCAGCGTCTCAGGGAGATGGCATTCCTTACTAAAAATTTGAAAATCGTACTTAGGGATGAAAGGGTGGATGTAGGCGAAAAGCCCATAGAAAGGCAGTTCCACTATGAAGGCGGAATTAAAGAATTCGTGTCTTATTTAAATAAAAGCAAAACACCTCTTTATGAAAACATTATGTATTTTGAAGGATCTAAAAATAATGTTTATGTAGAAGTGGCCATGCAGCATAATGATTCCTATACGGAGAGTTCTTATAGCTTTGTAAATAATATAAATACTCCGGAAGGGGGAACTCATCTCATAGGGTTCCGAAACGCTTTAACAAAAACTTTTAACGATTATGCGAGAAATAATAAGCTTTTAAAAGAAAATGAGGCGAATCTTTCCGGAGAAGATATCAGGGAAGGGCTTACGGTTATTATCAGCGTAAAAATAGAAGATCCACAATTTGAAGGGCAGACGAAGCAGAAGCTGGGCAATTCGGAAGCGAGGGGGGCTGTGGATAGTATAGTCAGCGAACAGCTTACTTATTTCTTAGAGCAGAATCCTGTTGTGGCTAAGATTATATGTGAAAAATCCATTTTGGCCCAGAGGGCCAGGGATGCGGCCAGAAAAGCCAGGGAACTGACAAGAAGAAAGACAGCTTTGGAAGGGATGAGCCTTCCGGGCAAGCTTGCGGACTGTTCGGATAAAGATCCGGTAAATTGTGAGATTTATATTGTGGAAGGGGATTCTGCCGGCGGAAGTGCAAAAACAGCCAGAAGCCGGGCAACGCAGGCAATCCTTCCCCTTAGGGGAAAAATACTTAATGTGGAGAAGGCAAGGCTGGATAAAATATATGCCAACGCGGAAATAAAGGCGATGATTACAGCTTTTGGTACGGGAATCCATGAAGATTTTGATATCAGTAAATTAAGATATCATAAAATTATTATTATGACAGATGCCGATGTGGACGGTTCCCATATCGCTACATTGCTTCTTACTTTCCTTTATCGTTTTATGCCTGATTTAATTAAAGAGGGGTATGTTTACCTGGCTCAGCCGCCCCTTTATAAATTGGAAAAGAATAAAAAAGTTTGGTATGCTTACAGCGATGAAGAGTTAGATAATATTTTAAAAGAAGTAGGCAGGGATCAGAATAATAAAATCCAGAGATATAAGGGTCTGGGGGAAATGGATCCGGAGCAGCTTTGGGAGACTACAATGGATCCTGAAAGAAGGATTTTGTTAAGAGTTACCATGGATGAAGAGGCGGAATCTGAGATTGATTTGACTTTTACTACATTGATGGGGGATAAGGTAGAGCCGAGAAGGGAATTTATTGAGGAGAATGCCCGGTTTGTGAAGAATTTGGATATTTAGGCTTATAAAATGTTTGGATTGAGGCATGAAAAGGTTTTTCACAAAACATATAAATGAGATGCATAAAACTGCGCAGAAGTGGAGTAATTAATGGAAGATAATATTTTTGATAAGATTCATGATGTGGATTTGAAGAAGACAATGGAGAATTCGTATATTGATTATGCGATGAGCGTTATTGCTTCCAGGGCATTGCCGGATGTGAGGGATGGCTTAAAACCGGTGCAGAGGAGGGTTCTTTATTCAATGATAGAGTTGAATAACGGCCCTGATAAGCCGCATAGAAAATGTGCCCGTATCGTGGGTGATACAATGGGTAAATATCATCCTCACGGGGATAGTTCCATTTATGGGGCGTTAGTCAATATGGCGCAGCCTTGGTCTACCCATTATCCTTTGGTGGATGGCCATGGGAATTTTGGTTCTGTGGATGGAGATGGGGCGGCAGCTATGCGTTATACGGAGGCAAGGCTGTCTAAAATCTCAATGGAAATGCTGGCAGATATCAATAAGGATACTGTGGATTTCATTCCTAACTTCGATGAAACGGAGAAAGAGCCTTCCGTTCTGCCCAGCCGTTTTCCTAATCTTTTAGTGAATGGTACCACGGGGATTGCTGTTGGTATGGCTACGAATATACCTCCTCATAATTTGAGGGAGGTCATAAGCGCTGTTGTAAAAATTATAGATAACCGGATAGATGAGGACAGGGATACGGAGATGGAAGAGATTCTTTCTATCGTAAAAGCGCCTGATTTTCCTACCGGAGGGGTTATATTAGGAACGAGGGGCAGCGAAGAGGCATACCGCACCGGCAGGGGTAAGGTAAGGGTGCGCGCCGTATCGGATATAGAAACTATGCCCAATGGGAAAAGCCGTATAATTGTGACGGAACTGCCTTATATGGTGAATAAGGCAAATCTGATACTGAAAATTGCGGAACTGGTGAAATTAAAGAAAATAGATGGAATTACTGACCTTCGGGATGAATCCGACAGGGAAGGTATGCGGATTGTGATAGAGCTGAGAAGGGATGCCAATGCCAATGTAATTATGAACCAGCTTTATAAGCATACCCAGATGCAGGATACCTTTGGCATTATAATGCTTGCCTTGGTGAATAATGAGCCCAAGGTTATGAATATTCTGGATATGCTGACCAATTATTTGGCTCATCAGGAAGAAGTAGTTACAAGAAGGACAAAATATGATTTAAATAAGGCCGAGGAAAGAGATCATATATTACAGGGGTTATTGATTGCCCTTGACCATATTGATGAAGTAATTCAGATTATAAGAAGCAGCGAAAATGTGCAGAGGGCAAAGGAAAGGTTGATTGAACGTTTTGCCCTAAGCGATGCCCAGGCCCAGGCTATTGTGGATATGAGGCTGCGTACCCTGACCGGCTTGGAAAGGGATAAGATAGAAAATGAACATAAAGAGCTGTTGAAGAAAATTGCGGAGTTAAAAGCTATTCTGGCCGACAGAAAATTATTATTAGGGGTTATTAAAGAAGAAATTTCCATTATCTCTGAAAAATACGGGGATGACAGGAAAAGTGTTATAGGTTTTGATGCTTATGATATTTCCATGGAAGATTTGATACCGAAGGATAATACTATAATCGCAATGACAAGCCTTGGGTATATTAAAAGGATGACCATTGACAATTTTAAAAGCCAGAATAGGGGAGGTAAAGGCATCAAAGGGATGCAGACCATTGAGGAAGATTATATTGAAGACTTGCTGATGACGACTACCCATCATTATATTATGTTCTTTACCAACTTTGGAAGGGTATACAGGCTGAAAGCCTATGAAATACCGGAAGCCAGCAGAACGGCCAGGGGAACGGCTATTATAAATCTGCTGCAGCTTAATCCGGGGGAAAAGATTTCTGCAATTATTCCCATTAAAGATTATGAGAATAATAAAAATCTTTTCATGGCAACGAAAAAAGGCATTGTAAAGAAAACTCATATAATAGAGTATTCAAATGTAAGGAAAAACGGCCTTGCGGCTATCAATTTACGTGAAGATGATGAATTGATAGAAGTTAAGATTACTGATAAGGATACGGATATTTTCCTTGTAACCAAGCAGGGCGTATGTATCAGGTTTAAGGAAACGGATGTCAGGTCTACGGGAAGAATGTCCATGGGCGTTATAGGAATGAATCTGAACGATGGGGATGAAGTGGTAGGTATGCAGTTAGACCATCAAGGGGATTCCCTCCTTATTGTTTCGGAAAACGGTATGGGCAAGAGGACTTATCTGGAGGAATTTTCCGTTCAGAAAAGGGGCGGTAAAGGCGTTAAATGTTATAAGATTACGGATAAGACAGGTTATGTGGTGGGAGTAAAGGGAGTTAATAACGACCATGAGATTATGATGATAACTACTTCCGGTACGATTATCCAGTTAAGGATGGAGGATATTTCTACCTTTGGAAGGGTTACATCGGGTGTTAAGATGATTAACCTGGATGAAGGCTCTAAGGTGGCTAAAATAGCCAAGGTAAGGGAAAAGGTATCGGATGGAGACCATGAATTCGATAATTTTGAAGATGCCTTAGAGAATATTCCGGAAAACGAAAAAAATCCTGTGATTCCTGACGGTGAAGAAGAGGTTACTTTGCCGAAGGAAGAGAATGAATAAGATTTGAATAAACTATAATTGGGCGGCGGCAGAATTCAGTATTTTCATTTACTGTATTGCCGCCGCTTTCTTTATTTTTATGATTTGTTTCTGGAATATGAAAAGGATTTTCAAAAAGTAATTTCGGTGTATAACCTCCCCCTTTTTTCCATAGGATGGTAAGTGGAATCAGGCTGTATTTTTTTATTTCATAACCGCCTGGTGCCGGAACTACGGTAAAGTGCGCCATCCCGCCTTTTATACAGGATTCTTCCGGCTGGACGCTGACGTAATTTCCAATGGAATAATATATCAGCATTTTGTGCCCATCCGTACTTTCCAGCATTTCATAAGGCTGCAATATATGCGGATGCGTTCCTATTACTACATTTACCTTATTCTCAAGAAAAAAAGAAGCCCATTTTCTTTGAAAATCATCAATTTCTTCCGTATTTTCCGTTCCCCAATGTGTAAATATAATAATAAAATCCGCTTCCTTTCGAGCCTTCTCTATATCAATCCGGATTTGTTCTTCATCTTCCAGAAGATGCACCATATATGGATAACTTTTCGGCAAAGGGATGCCGTTTGTGTCATAGGTGTAATTGAACAAGGCAAACTTTATATTGTTTCTCATTATAATTTCATAAGGTTTATTTTCAGGTTCTTCCGTTGTCTGAATGCCAAGGCAAAGAATTCCATGTTTGGTAAAAAAATTTTTGGTGGTATGGATTCCCTCCGTTCCCTGGTCAAGTGCATGGTTTGTGGCACAGGTGACCACATGAAACCCTGCATTTACGATGGCATCCCCCACCTGAATGGGAGTTCCGAACCTTGGGTAGTCACTGTATTTGGAAGAATCCGTTACAAAGGGGGTTTCCTGATTGATAACGGCGATGTCATTTTCCCCAATCGTTTCTATCATATGTTCATATAGAAAATTGAAATCACCTCCGTGATTTAAACCGTATTTATAAATAGGCTCGTGAATCAGGTTATCTCCAAATACAGCAAAAGAAATTTCTGCCTCTTCTTTTTTAAATCCCCAAGAATCCCACTTCCAGTAACTTATTTCCCCTTCAGGTTCAGTCAATAAGAGATATTTTGCATATTGATTTCCGCCGCCGGATGATATGTTTGCTACATCCTGTCCGATATAGGAAGACATCCATTTAGGTTGTATCTCATGGTTCACATATTCATAAACAAATATATGCTGAGACCATTTTTTTTCATCTTTTTCAATCCAGAAAGGTTTATACTTTCCAAATCTCCCTTTTTTCCAGCAAAGAAGAATTAATTCGTCCATACCATCATAGTCTATGTCGGCAGAGAGTATCTGCTGTACTTTTACTCCTTTTGGGGATTTCCATATTTCCCTGTTTTCCAGGGAAACATAGGCGGTTTTATTTTTAAGGGAAATATGATAACTGCCCGATGTATCCGTTATATTATTTTCTTCCCAGACAGCCCATCCTGGCAGGAATGTACCGCAATTCCATAGGATATACAATACGATGCCGGACAGAATAAAAACAATGATTGTTATAATTATTTTTTTATATGAAAAGGTTATATTTTTTAATTTCATTTTAATATCGGTAGCTTAGTGTCCATTGGGGTTGATTTATCGGTATTTCACCAAAATTCCAGTTTCCGTTTTCATCCGCCTGAAACCCCATCATATAACGCCACTTCGAATCTGTAAGGCGGTCATCAATGGGCCAGGGGAACTGATAAAATGAATATACGCTGCCTTTTGCTATTTTTACTTTTCCATCCACTTTGACTGCAACATAGATGGTAGACGGATTTCCGGTTGCTATTTCCAGTATTTGCCCATTTGGGTCTGTAGCAATATCTACTACGATGGCAGCAGGGAGTTCCTGGGTATGTATTCCATCATTATTTTTTGGTAAGGTTTCCATCCAGAAATGCTCCAAGTTTCCGCCATAATTTCTTATAAATTCATATTCTTCGTCACTTAGAACTTCATCTTGTAGTTCTTTTTTAGAAATAATAAAGAATTTCTCTGCTATTTCTTTTAACCTCATTAGGTTTTCTTCATCTATTTTATCAAGCATCCTATATTTTTTCAGCCCGTCTGCTGTCAAACTAGCAAGACAGGCAAACCTTGAATATACAAGTGGTTCTGGTTCTACGTAACCTCTGTCATCCGGTTCCTCTTCCATATACCATCCCATTTCAGCCATAATTTGCTTTGTATAAAGGACAGTATCATGTTTTAGTTCCGCAAAACTACCTGCAAAACATTCTAAATTCTTTTTTGTCCATTCTTCATTCTGCATAAAGAAAGGATAGCCTTCCCCTTTCTTATCAAGAAGTGGGCGGAGGGTATTCAGCCAGTTGGCATAGAGGCTTGCTGTCCATAATGTTTGGTTGGAATCCGATAAGCTTTCTTTAAGCTTTGCCATATTTTCCGAATAATTTTTATATTCAGTATCGCCTTGTTGAGTTAGAATCTGAAGGGCCATATCTGAACCAAGAGCTGCGGGAACATCCAATACATCGGGCAGCATACGATTATCGCCAAAACTGTTTTGTTGGACGTTATCATAAATAAGCTGCTGCATAATTGCCGCATCTATGGTAAAACGTTGCCCCATGAAGCGGAATCCTGGTATTGCATAGCTTTCCCATTCCATGATAGGGATGGAATTTATCTTAGGGGATTCAAGGTTTGCTGTCATTTCGTGGAATTTATTGAAATTTTCCTGATTATTTGGCAAATCGTTGACTGATATATCTTTGCCATAGGCAGCTTCAATTAGAGGCCAATATTCAAAAATGCCGGAATCATCGCTTGTTCCTGCGAAAAAAGATGTTACGGCATAAATGCCCTTCCAAAGTTTATAGCTTTCAGCATCTTCCGCTAAAGCCATTGTAATCAACAAGGCACTTTTATCCAACTCTTCTTTATCCTGCCGAAAATGAATTCTCCCGTACCACATCATTGCTTTGAAATAAGACTCTAATTGTTCATCGCCTTCATAATATCCTCTTGGGATATATTGGCTGTAATCTTCTTCATCTTCTGTTATTGAGGAAATAGCAATTCCTTCTGCAATATTTATTTTTTCCAATTCCTGTGATACTGTCGCTTCGGCATAATAATAAGAAGGAATTTCTGCATTCAGAAGCTTTGCTCCCACGGAAAAAAATGCAACATTACGGGCGGCAGCTTCTTCCCATTCACTTCCTTTCAATGCTTCATATTGTTTTGTGCTATTTTCAGCCATTTTTATGCTCAATTCCGTAAGATTATTTTCCAGATGATTCTTCTCAATATTTTTCATCAAATGACTGAAATATAAATGATAGGTATGCATCAAGGAATCTACTGTTATAAAGTTTGGAATCATGCAATATTTATTCCATTCATATACTTGAAAAAATTCACTGCCTGAAAGTCCATCTACAACAAACCCGTTTTTTATAAATTTTTCTTTCATTCCATCTTCCATATAGACTTGCCAAAGATTATCAATATTACTTAAGTCCGGTTCAATGATATAAGGCATGACATTTGGCGAAGGCATTTCTTCCTCTTTTATATCGCTGATATTTAATAAGGAAGGCCTGCTTTTTTCTTCTTGTATGGAAGCAGCTAAAATTTGTTTATTTGATTCACTATTTGTTTCAATATCTGTTTCTTTATTTGTTTCATGATCTGTTTTCTTTTCAGTATTTTCTCTTTCACTTTCGGGATATTCTTCGCTTTCATCCGCTGAATATATGTTGGATTCCTCGTTTGTGCCGGATGTTTCACTTATATTTGAAAGGCCGCATCCTCCCAGTATACATGTTGTCAGAATTATCGAAAGTATCCTTTTTATCGTTTTCTTTTTCATAAATTACCCCCTTTCCGATATTTGAATTTTATTATAGCATATGCTGCCAATTTTAGATAGAAAATTGGTGGTTTGAAAAAATATCCTTTTATTTTTCCTTATAATAGGCTACAATAATCCAAGAATCAAAAGCAAAAAAGTTCAATGCGTACAGATATTAAAAATGTAAAAATTTGTGTAAAAGCACGGAAACGGGGATAAGAATGGAAGTAATTATTCAATTTGGGTTATTGGCTATAGGTTTTTTATTATTAATAAAAGGTGCAGACTGGTTTGTAGGAGGGGCATCGAAGATTGCGGATAGGTTTGGTATTCCTCAGTTGATTATAGGGTTGACTATAGTAGCTATGGGAACGAGCGCCCCGGAAGCTGCTGTGAGTATATCGGCGGCTGTTAAAAATACTGCGGAAAATAATAGTGCGGCAATTGCTATCGGAAATATTCTCGGAAGCAATATTTTGAACGTTTTGCTTATTCTTGGCATAACTGCGGTAATTGTTACTATTCCGGTACAATTGTCTACGATAAAATATGAAATTCCTTTTATGATAATTATTAC
Source organism: Lachnospiraceae bacterium (assembly GCA_011958945.1). Taxonomy (GTDB): domain Bacteria; phylum Bacillota; class Clostridia; order Lachnospirales; family Lachnospiraceae; genus Kineothrix. The sequence continues at coordinate 11,364 of BLLT01000015.1, forward strand.
TTGCCTTTTGGCCGGGATAGGCTATTTTAAGGGACATCTTGGCATGATAGACGGAATTCTTTTATGGTTTTTTATGATTTTATATTTCGTTTATTTAATTGTAATGGCCAGGAAAGGCCAGATTAGTGTAGGGGTTGAGGAAGGGGAAATAAAGGTAAATGAAAATATGTTCATGCTTTTAGTTCTGTTGGTGATAGGTATTATAGCTATTGTGGCCGGGAGTAATATTGCGGTGGATGCAGCAACGGCTTTGGCCAGGATATTCGGGATGAATGAACGCTTGATTGGGCTGACAATAGTTGCTTTTGGTACATCCCTTCCGGAATTGATTACATCTATTACCGCAGCTATGAAGAAGAAGGCGGATATTGCGGTAGGTAATATAGTTGGAAGTAACATTTTCAATATATTGTTCGTTATTGGAACTACATCGTTAATTACCGATGTACCATATAATTATTCATTTAATTTTGATAGTATAGTCTGTATTGCTACTTCTTTTGTTCTCTTCCTTTGCGTATTAAAGAAAAAAAAGTTGAACCGTGTCCATGGGGGTATTCTTTTGTGCATGCTGGTGGCATATTATGGGAAGTTGATTTTCTATTAATTTAATATTTTTTCTTTGCCATATTCCAACAGGGTGGAAATAGGTCAATGGATTCGGAATAAATTTTATAAGGAGGTATCTAGTGACAGAAAAAGAACTAAAAGATTTGATTTATAAAGGTGAAAAAATAGATGTTGAATTTAAAAAGTCGGAAAATGAATTAAGTAAAAATGTATATGAGTCTGTTTGTTCATTTAATAATAGAAATGGAGGACATTTATTTCTTGGAGTTATAGATGAAACAAAAGAAATAAATGGTGTTAATCCTAATAAAATAGATAAAATAATTAAGGATTTTACAACGGCTATTAATAATGGGAATAAGATAAATCCACCTATGTATTTAACTCCTGAAGTTTATGATATGAACGGAAAGAAAATTGTTTATATAAGGATTCCTGAAGGTACACAATTAAGACGGTTAAATGGACGTATATGGGATAGGACTCATGAGGGGGATATAGATATTACTGAAAATGCAGAATTAGTATATAAAATGTACGCCAGAAAACAGAGTACATTTTTCGTAAATAAAGTATATCCAAATTTAGGATTGGAATTTTTGGATTCTGAACTTATTCAAAAGGCAAAAAAGATGGCAATATCCAGAGTTGACAGTCATGCTTGGACAAATATGAATGAAGAAGAAATTCTTAGAAGTTCAGGATTAATACTGACAGACCCAGATACAGGGCGAGAAGGGATTACATTAGCTGCCATTTTATTATTTGGTAAGGATAATACAATTATGTCGGTACTTCCTCAATATAAGACAGATGCTATTTACCGTGTAAAAAATATTGACCGTTATGATGATAGAGAAGTTATTATTACAAATCTTATTGACAGTTATAGAAAATTAATGGAATTTGGAAAGAAACATTTGAATGATTCATTTGTGTTAGATGGTGACCAGAGCATTAGTGCAAGAGATAAAATTTTAAGAGAAATAATATCTAATATTTTGGCTCATAGAGATTATTCCAATGCTTATACTGCTCAATTTGTGATAGAAAAGGATAAAATATTTACGAAAAATAGTAATTTGCCACATGGACATGGCGAGTTGCAGTTGAATAAATTTGAGCCTTTTCCTAAAAATCCTCCGATTTCTAAAATATTTAGAGAAATTGGATATGCAGATGAGTTGGGCTCTGGAATGCGTAATACAAATAAATATACTAAGTTATATTCAGGAGGAACGCCAGTATTTATAGAAGGAAACATATTTGAAATAGTAATACCTATGGACAATGTAGCTCAAATACAGATTGGACCAGAAGAAACTAACAAAGAAACTAACAAAGAAACTAACAAAGAAACTAGCAAAGAAACTAGCAAAGAAACTAACAAAGAAATTTACTATAAAATTCTTGATATATTAGAAATGAGGCCAGATATTGCTGTAAAAGAAATTGCTGGGATTTTGAATATTTCAGTAGGAGGGGTGAGATATCATATTAATAAAATGAAAAAGGCTGGAATTGTAGCACATATAGGTTCGACAAAAAAGGGAAAGTGGATAATATTTAAATAATATGAACTAACATGCGTAAAGACCCGGAAATGCCGGGTCACAAAAGCTACGCAGAAATGGATTAAAAAATTAATTATTATATAGTAGGATATGATAAAATACAAATCATTAATTTTTATAACAAATTAAGAAAAAACAATTTAAATATTTTATATATCGTTATATAATAGAATAAAACTTAATAGAAATGGACGGATATTAAAAGAAAACGAATATGCGCAGGGGCAGCGCAGAAATGAGGAAAAGGATGAAAAAGAAGTATGATGTAGTAGCTTTGGGAGAATTGTTAATTGATTTTACGGATAACGGGGTAAGCAAGCAGGGAAACACAGTGTTTGAAGCAAATCCGGGAGGAGCTCCCTGTAATGTTCTTGCCATGCTGCAGAAGCTGGGTAATAAGACAGCTTTTATTGGAAAAGTTGGGGAAGATATTTTCGGTACAAAACTGAAAAGCGTGTTAAAGGAAGTGGGGATTGATACTTCCGGGCTTGTGATAGATAAGGATGCCAGGACTACCCTTGCATTTGTGCAGACATTAAAAGGCGGAGACAGAGATTTTTCTTTTTACCGTAATCCGGGGGCAGATATGATGCTCCGTTCAGATGAAGTAAATAATAAATTGATTAAAAACTGTGCAATATTCCATTTTGGAACTCTTTCCATGACCCATAAAGAAGTAAGGAAAACAACGAAAAAGGCGATTAAAAAGGCAAAGGAAAGCGGGGCTTTGATTTCTTTTGACCCTAATCTTCGTCCGCCTCTTTGGAAATCTCTTGATGATGCAAAGAAACAGGTGGCTTACGGCCTTGGACAATGCGATATCCTTAAGATTTCGGATAATGAAATCCAGTGGTTTACCGGTGAAAAAGATTTTGATAAGGGAATTAAGAAATTGCAGGAAGAGTATAAGATTCCTCTTATTGTATTGTCTATGGGCAAGGATGGAAGCCGGGCTTATTATAAAGATTTAAAGGTGGAGAAGGCTGCATTTGTACAGAAGAATACGATTGAGACTACAGGTGCAGGGGATACATTTGGCGGATGCTGCTTACACTTTATTTTAAAGTATGGCATTGAAGATCTGGATAAAGAAAATTTGGAAAAAATGCTTACATTCGCCAATGGGGCTGCTTCCCTGATTACTACGAAAAAGGGGGCATTGCGCGTAATGCCGGAAAAAGAAGAAGTGAAAGACTTTATAAAGAAATTTAAGAAATAAAGAAAAATAAAGGAGCTGTTGCAAATGGCAAATAAATTGTGCAGCAGCCCCTTTTATTCTTTTTTGATATTATTATTTTGTAAGTGCCTGTGATTGGCCAAATAAAAGAGAGGGAAAGAAGGTATGAAAGAAAAAGTAAGGGATTTGGAAGATAACAATAAGGTAATTTCTCAGATGAGAAGTATCCATATGGTTCCCATGGATGAGGTCTGCGGTTTTGAGGTACGTCCTGGGATGTATGAGATTAACGGGGCTACGGCAATCCCTTGCGGGGTAAATTTTACGGTTCATTCATTGCATGCTACATCTTGTGAATTACTTCTCTTCCATAGGATGGAAGATGAGCCTTATGCGGTGATTCCGTTTCCGGAGAATTATAGGATTGGAAATGTTTATTCCATGATAGTGTTCGGCCTGCATATTGAGGATTTTGAATATGCTTACCGTTTGGACGGCCCATATGATGTAAGAAAGGGATTATTGTTCAATAAAAATAAGGTGCTTCTTGACATTTATGCCAAGGCAGTGAGCGGACAGAGAATATGGGGAATTAAGAAAAAGGAAGGGGTAAGCTATAAGGCCAGAGTAGTGAGGGATGATTTTGACTGGATGAACAATTATCATCCCTTGATTCCTATGGAAGATTTGGTAATTTATGAAATGCATGTACGAGGCTTTACAAAGGATAATTCTTCTAAAGTAGAATATCCGGGCACATTCCAGGGCCTTCAGGAAAAAATATCCTATTTAAAAGATTTAGGCGTAAATGCCGTGGAATTAATGCCTATTTTCGAATTCGATGAAATGAAGGACTATAGGGAAATAGATGGCAGGCAGCTGCTGGATTACTGGGGATATAATACGGTTAGTTTTTTTGCACCAAATACCAGTTATACGGCAGAAGTGGAGTATAACCATGAAGGAACGGAATTAAAGAAGCTGATTAAAGAACTGCATAAAAATGGCATAGAATGTCTTCTGGATGTTGTTTTTAATCATACGGCAGAAGGCAATGAAATGGGGCCATGTTTTTCTTTTAAAGGGTTTGACAACAATATTTATTATATGCTTACGCCGGACGGGTATTATTATAATTTCAGCGGATGCGGAAATACATTAAACTGTAATCATCCTATCGTACAGCAAATGATTTTGGAATGTCTGCGGTATTGGACAACGGTTTATCATATCGATGGATTCCGCTTTGATTTGGCAACCATTCTAGGACGGAATGAGGATGGTTCTCCGATGAACAACCCGCCGTTGTTAAAGAGCCTGGCCTTTGACCCTATTCTCGGTAATGTCAAGCTGATAGCGGAGGCCTGGGATGCCGGCGGCTTATATCAGGTAGGAAGCTTTCCTTCCTGGAACAGATGGTCGGAATGGAATGGAAGATACAGGGATGATATGAGGGATTTTCTAAAAGGGGATTATGGAAATTCTGGTTTGGCAGCCAAAAGGATTACCGGTTCTAAGGATTTATATGACCCTCAATATAGAGGGGATAATGCATCTGTGAATTTTATCACCTGCCATGATGGTTTTACTTTATGGGATTTGTATTCTTATAATTGGAAACATAATGAGGCAAATGGCTGGAACAATACGGACGGAAGCAATGATAACCGCAGCTGGAACTGCGGGATAGAAGGGGAAACGGATAATGAAGAGGTTCTTTCCCTGCGTTACCGTTTAGTAAAAAATGCGGCAGCAGTACTTTTTATGAGCCGGGGAACGCCTATGTTCCTTGCCGGGGATGAATTTTGCAATACACAGTTCGGAAATAATAATGCTTATTGCCAGGATAATGAAATCTCCTGGCTGGACTGGAATCTTTTGGAAAAAAATAAAGATGTCTTCGAATTTTTCCGATATATGATACAATTCCGGAAAGAACATGATATAATAAGAAAGCATACAGGAAGCTGTTCTTTAGGTTTCCCTGAAATACAGGTTATGGAGGCTGACGATTCCTGTAAAGTGCTTCGTATAATTTATGCGGGAAGAAATAAGGAGGATACACAGGATGATATTATCTGTCTGGCAGTAAATGTATTCTGGGAAAATCAGGAGTTTTGCCTTCCGGCCCTACACCATGATAAAGGGTGGTATGTGGCTGCGGATACTGGAAAAGGATATATTCCAGGTGTCATTCCTTCACAAGGGGAAAAGATGCCTTTGCTGGAAAGGGGATGGGTAAAAATGTCACCCCGCTCGGTATGTGTGATAGTAGTAAAGTAAGAAGTATATAAACATATGTAAAAAAGGGAAATTTATTAGTAATTTATTATTTTATCAATGGAGGGAAAAGTTATGGCAGAAGAAGTAAGAAAGGAAACGATGGAAGATTACAGCAAGGAACTGGAAGCATCGTTTAAACCGATTAATGAAGGCGACATCGTTTCAGGAACTGTAATTTCTGTAAATGAAGAGGAAGTGATTCTGGATTTTAATTCATTTGCGCAGGGTGTTATTAAAGCAGAAGATATGAGCAATGACCCTAAGTTTAATCTTTTAGAAGAAGTGAAGATAGGAGATAGCATAAAAGCTACTGTTGTAAAGACGGACGATGGAACAGGCAGCATTAGATTATCCTGTAAAGAGGCAAAGGAAGTCCTTTCATGGGATGTTTTAAAACAGGATATGGATGAAGAGAAAGAACTTAATGTTAAAGTAAGCGAAGTAGTTAATGGGGGTGTGATTGCCTATGCGGAAGGCATTCGCGGATTTATACCTGCATCCCATCTTTCCATTAATTATGTGGAAAATCTGGAGGAATGGGTGAATAAGCAGCTTACGGTAAAAGTGATTACCGTGGATGAAAGCAAGAAAAAACTGGTAATGTCCGCAAAACTGGTAGAAAAAAAGAAAGCGGAGGAAGAAATCAATCATAAGATTTCTATGTTGGCTCCCGGAACCATTATGGAGGGGGCAGTGGAGTCTTTAATGCCTTATGGAGCATTTGTTGCCCTTCCCGATGGGTTAAGCGGATTGGTTCATATTTCCCAGATTAGCCAGAAAAGGATTAAGAAGCCTTCGGAGGTTTTAAATGTTGGGGATAAAGTAAAAGTAAAAGTATTAAATACCAATGATGGTAAGATTAGCCTAAGTATGAAAGCGGTGGAAGAAAATTCCCAGGCCGATGAAGTGGAGAAGGTGGAAACGGCAAAATATAGTTCTAAGGAAAATATAGGGACTTCTTTAGGGGATTTGTTGAAAAACCTTAAGTTATAATTGATATATTAGGGGCTTATGGGTTATAGTGCTGCAGATTTATTTCATAATGAAAAAATAAGCACTTTGGCAAAAATACTTCCAAAATTTTTCTGTTTGTTTTATATGAAGATTCTTGGAATCTATAAAATAATAAAGGAGGGGTAAGGATGTATAATATTGTAACAATTGAAAGAAAATTTGCCAGCGGCGGAAATGAGATTGGGAGGAAATTGGCAGAAGCATTGGGGTATAAGCTGTATGACAGGAATATTCTTTTGGAGGCGGCGAAGAATCTGAAAATTCCTTTTGTACAGATTGAAGAATTGGAGGAGGCCAGTGCGGGAAGCCTGTTATTTAATCTTTCCAAAACTCCTTTTGGAGGAGTTTCCAAAAATAAGGATCTGCCTTTAGCGGATAAGCTCTTTTTGGAAGAAAAACACATTATTGAAGAAGCGGCCGAAGAAGGAAAATGTGTAATAGTAGGAAGGGCTGCAGGATACATTTTGCGCGACAGAAAGGACTGCCTAAAGGTATTTATTCATGCCGAAGATGAAAAGAGAATAAAGAGGGCGATAGAAAAAGAAGGATACAGCGAGCAGGAAGCGGAAAATGCGGTAAAGAAAAACGATAAGAGAAGAAGCGGATTTTACCGTTCCGTGACAAACCATGAGTGGGGAGACCCGAAACGGCATGAATTATATATGGACAGCGGTAAGCTTTCTATGGATTTATGTTTGAAGCTTTTAATAGAGGCCGTGAAGTATTAGTGATTATGTAATCCAGGATTCCTTTTTGGAATCCTGGATTTTAGTATACAGCCCTGTGCAGAGGAAACAATCCTCTATGTGGAGCATGGGGGGCACAGCAAATAGGAGAAAGGGAATTTCCCTACTCGATTTCATATGGGCATCCGGTCCATTGCTTCAGCATAGCTTTGGCGGAACGGTTCATTTCTTTTCTGAAATCCACATAGAATTTCCGATTGGCAAAGGCTGTAATATAAGCCTTCAGTTCCTCCCCGGATTTTCCGGATTGCTTTTCAAACATAGTCTTAATTTCTTCTATAGATTTTTCATGGTAAGTATTTACGTGGACGATATCTTCCAGTTCGAAGCGTTTTGGCTTTGGCCTGTCTTTTTGCTGCTGTGTGGGTCTTCCGAATACTACCATGGAATAGGGAAGGGCATAGGTGGGGAGATGGAGAAGTTCCCTGTTTATTTCAAAGTTTTCCATTATATCCCCTATGTAGCAGGAGCCGATTCCCATGGATTGGGCTGCCACAACAGCATTTTGGGCGGCAATCACGCAGTCTTGGGAAGCAAGGAATAAATCGGCTTCTCCAATTACAGGGGTTTCTTCGCAGCAGGCATTGAAAATATCATACCATTTCTGAAAATCAGCCAGAAAAATGAGTACCAAAGGCGCTTTGGCGATAAAAGGCTGGTTGTCACATCTTTTTGCCAATTCTTCTTTCAAATCCTGTTCCTGTATATCAAGAATGGAATAAAGAGTCATGTTTCCGGCCGTGGGTGCCTGAAGGGCAGATTCCAGGATAATTCTCCTTTCTTCTTCCGTAATAGGATCATCGGTGAAAACCCGTGTGGATTTTCGGCTGAATAAATCTTGAATGGTTTGGTTCATGGGTAAATTCTCCTTATGATGTGTGGATTAAATATTTTATCTTCTATATATTATAAACGTAATAATTTGCCTTGCCAATGGGATTCTATAGTGTTTTTATTGATACATACATTTCTTTCTGTTATTATAAAATATAGGATAGGCATTGGTATTTTTGTATATCAAATAATCAATATTAGATGTACTGGGATGAGAGGGAGGAATGCGGCTATGGAAAAGATATATGCTTTTGATGAGATAAGGAGAATTGTAAGTCCTATTTTACAAAATTATGGTGTGAGTCGGGCATATCTTTTTGGTTCTTATGCCCGGGGTGAAGCAACAGAACATAGAGGTAACTATTAATTTAAAATAAAAAGTATTTGGAGAATTCTCGTATAAAGTACGGAGAGGATTCCAGGAGTACGGAAATGGAGGGAGAATATGGTAGGAGTTTTAATTGGTTTGGCGGCAGCAGCAGTCATCATTGTCATTCTGGTGACAGGGTATAAGAAGGCGCCGCCGGATACGGCATTTATTATTTCAGGCCTTAGGAAAAAGATAATTATAGGTAAGGCAAGCGTGAAAATTCCGTTTTTCGAGCGGATGGACAAATTGAGCCTTAAATTGATTGCTATTGATGTGAAGACGTCCAATGCAGTACCTACGGCGGATTATATTAATATTCAGGTAGATGCTGCAGTAAATATAAAAATCAGCAGCGAACCGCAGAGACTTGCTTTGGCAGCTGAGAATTTCCTGAATCAGAATACCCAGTACATAGCCGGTATAGCCAGGGAAGTTCTGGAAGGCAATATGAGGGAAATCGTAGGCCGTATGCGTCTGGAAGAAATGGTCAGCGACAGGCAGAAATTTGCTAATTTGGTAAAAGAAAATGCGGAGCCTGACCTGGCGGCTATGGGGTTGGATATCGTCAGCTTTAATGTGCAGAATTTTGCAGACGGTAATGGTGTTATCGATGACTTAGGTATTGATAATATTTCTCAGATTAAGAAAAAAGCAGCAATTGCAAAGGCAGAGGCGGAAAAAGAAATTGCGGTGGCTAAAGCGGATGCAGACCGTCAGGCCAATGATGCCCGTATTAATGCGGAAAGAGAAATCGCAAAGAAAAATAATGAACTTTCCCTGCAGAAATCGGAATTGAAGAAACTGGAGGATACAAAGAAGGCGGAAGCGGATGCGGCATATAAGATTCAGGAGCAGGAGCAGAGGAAAACAATAGAAGTGGCCACTGCGGAAGCCAGCATTGCAAAGCAGGAAAAAGAAGTAACTTTAAAGCAAAAAGAAGCCGAAGTAAGGGAAAAAGCACTGGATGCAGAAGTGCGCAAGAGGGCAGAAGCGGAAAAGTTTGCCCGCCAGCAGCAATCCGATGCGGAACTGTATGAAAGGCAGAGAAAGGCGGAAGCGGAGAAATTCGAACAGGAAAGGGAAGCGGATGCCATGAAGGCAAAAGCGGAAGCACAGAAGTTTGCCAAAGAGCAGGAAGCGGCAGGAATCCGTATGGTAGGTGAAGCGGAGGCGGAGGCTATCCGTGCAAAGGGTATTGCGGAAGCGGAAGCTATGGAAAAGAAAGCGGAAGCTTACCAGAAGTATAATAATGCAGCTATGGCTGAAATGCTCATTAAAGTATTGCCTGATATCGCCGGAAAGATTGCAGAGCCTTTGACCCAGATCGATAAGATTACGATTATTGGAGGCGGCGGCCAGTCAGACGGAGTAAGCTCCGTAGCGGATAACGTACCTGCGGTAATGGCAAAGCTTTTTGAAACCATGAAGGATACGGTAGGTATAGATTTAGCGGATATTGTAAAAGCTGGTACTTATGATGCTAAGGTAAACAGGCACATTAGTATTACGACAGATGACGGGGAAGAAAATAATGATATAGATAAGGTCTCTGTGGCATCTTCTGAAATGTTGTTTTAACTTTATTTGATTTGAGTCACAGCAAAGCTGTGACATGGAGGTTTGCGTGTAAAAGCGTTATAGAGAACAGAAGGCTATTTAGGGATGAATAAGCTGTGGATGAAGTAGAAATGTAGATAAAGTCTCCTGTAGCAGAAGGAGGATGGCGTTGCATGCCGGATTCATTTTGTTACGGGAGATTTTTTACCATATAGGAAATAAGCAGATATATAGGATTGAGGTGGAAAGTTTTATGGTCAGGATAGCGATTGTGGAAGATGAAATAATGTATAAAAAACAGCTGGAAGATTTTTTGCATCAGTATGAGAAAGAGAGAAAAGAAACATTTGAAATTACTCTGTTTACAGATGGAGATGAAATAATAGAGAATTATAAGGCACAGTTTGATATTATCCTTATGGATATTCAAATGCAGTTTATGGATGGAATGACTACAGCAGAGGCAATAAGGGAAGTGGATTCGGAAGTAATTATTATATTTATAACAAATCTGCGTCAGTATGCCATACGGGGGTATGCAGTGGATGCTCTGGACTATGTGGTAAAACCGATATCCTATTTTGCTTTTTCGGAGAGGTTAAACAGAGCTGTCAGGCGGTTGAAAAAAAGAACAAAACATACCATTATAGTGAAAATGAGGGGAGGTATAACACGGATTGATGTGGCGGATCTTTATTATGTGGAGAGCAGAGATCATACAATGATTTACCACACTGCCAAAAAAAATATAGAGGCGTCCGGTACAATGAAAGAAGCGGAAAATATGCTTGTAGAATTTCATTTTTTCAGAGGGAATAAAGGATATCTGATTAATTTAGCCCATGTGGATTCCATACAGAATGATTATGCCGTTGTCCGAGGGGAAAAACTGCTTTTAAGCAGATCCAGGAAGAATGCTTTTATGGAGGAATTGACAAATTACTGGGGGGAAGTGAAATAGGGATGGAAAATGTATTTCTTGATATTCCGAGGCTTTATACGGCAATTGCAGAGTGGACGGCCTGCATGGTGTATATTTTGAATATGAAAAAACGTTTTAAAGGAAAAACTCTGGCATTTTTATCATTAGGCGGACTTTTGATACAGAGTTTTTTCCTTGTTGTGACAGGAAATGTAAATATCATCTGGTGGATTCCCTGTATGATTACAGCCGTAATTTTGATGATCGGCTTTATCTGGATTTGTCATAAAGGAGACTGGAAGGATGCAGTGTATGTAGGGCTTCATGCTTTTGTTCTTGCGGAATTTGCTGCGTCTTTAGAATGGCTTTTGCACTGTTATTTTTTTAATGAAAAAGCAACGGATGCTGTCAGTTTTTGGATGACGGCTGTTATTTATGGGATTGTTTATAGTTTTTATGCCAGTCTGTTAAAGCGCCAGCAGTTGGAAAATGAACAGCTGGATATAAAAGGGCCGGAACTTATGGCGACATTGCTGATTGCAGTTTCGATTTTTTCTGTAAGCAATCTGAGTTTTGTTTCAATGGATACTCCTTTCAGTACTTCCTATCAGGGTGCAGTGGCTATCATCCGGACAATGGTGGATTTGGGCGGTGCGGCGATTATGTATGCCTATTATTTGCAGCGTTTTCAATTTCGAATGAAACAGGAACTTTCCCTTATGCAGAATATTGTCCAGAATCAGTATCTCCAATATCAGATGTCAAAAGAGAGCATTGATGTAATCAATTATAAATACCATGATTTAAAACATCAGATTGCCGTGCTGAGGGCGGAAGAGAGCGCAGAAAAAAGGATGGCTTTCCTGGATAGCATGGAAGAAGAAATTCACCAATACGAGGTACAGAATAAAACGGGAAACAAAGTATTGGATGCAGTGCTTACAAGCAAAAATGTGGTTTGTGAACAGAACGGGATTTCCTTAAACTGTGTGGCAGACGGAGAACTATTGGACTTTATGGATATTATGGATATCTGTACGATTTTGGGGAATGCTCTGGATAATGCCATTGAGTGTGAAAAAAAGATTCAGGAAAAGGAAAAAAGGCTGATAGATGTAGCAATTTTTTCGAAAAAGGATTTTCTTATTATGCGGTTTGAAAATTATTTTGATGGGGAATTAAAATTTTCAGAAGGTAATTTGAAGACAACAAAAACAAAAAGAAGCGAACTTCATGGCTATGGGATTAAAAGTATTAAGCATGCGGTAAAAAAATATGGCGGAGCGGTGAATATTAATGTAGAGGAAAACTGGTTTGAATTAAAAGTGTTGATTCCTATTCCATCGAAAAACTGAATTGAATGTTTTGCACAAAAAGAATATTTTAGAATTGTGAAATATGCACATTTCGTTGAACAGTTTACGAAAAAAAAATACAGTTTACGAAAAGTGCGTTTGCAGAATAAAAAAGAATGCTATACTAAGAGCCATCAAAAACAGATGAAAAGAAGGAGGCAAAAATGTTTAGGAAAAAGTTAAACAAAACAGTGGCTCTGTTGTTGTGCGGCATTCTTACATTTAGTGTTATGGCATGCGGCAACAGTACAGAACAGCCGGCAGAAATGCAGGAAGAAACAACACAGGAAACGTCTGATGCGTCCGAAAGTCCGGAAACGGTTCAGACGGCATCACCGGAAACACCGGTGCTGTATGAGTCAGAGTATGGGAGCAAGGCGGAAGCTTTGGAGGCTGGCCTTGCACTGAATCTGGAAATTTCCAAAGAAGGTATGATCCTTTTGAAGAATGAAGAAAAAGCACTTCCTCTTGCAGGCGGTGCAAAAGTAACGCTGCTCGGTTATGCGGCGATTAATCCGGATGCAGGCAGCGGAGCAAACGTAGTAGATGCTTCGGCAGGGGCTGCTATTGCAAAGAAAACTGTCATAACCAGCATGGAAGATGCGGGCTTTAGCCTGAATAAAACGGTGATTGACCTGTATACTAAGTGGGAATCTGAGGATGTGGAAGGCGCAGAGGCGGATGACCAGGGAAATATTCCCAAGAAAACTTCCGATATTCTGGTTGCTGAGGACTTTGCAGAGGCTTCAGAGACAGATGAGTGGAAATCCTCAATTGAGGAATACAGTGATGCGGCTATCGTAGTTATTTCCGGTGGAACCGGTGAAATTTCAGGAGATGGAAGAGTGCATCCCTGTCAGTTGGATGATGTACAGTATGACCTGATTGATTATGCGACAGAAAATTTTGACAAAGTTATCGTACTGGTAAACAAAAGTACACCGATTGAGATAGCGGATATCCAGAGAAACAGCAAAGTAGATGCTGTGCTGAATATCGGTGAACCCGGTGATAACGGGTTTGATGCCCTTGGTATGATTCTTTCCGGCGAGGTGAATCCTTCCGGCAGGACAGTGGATGCCTGGGCGGTAGATTTTACGAAGAACCCGTCTTATCCTATTTTCAACATCTCTTTGAGCGATGATGGACAGAGCACGGACGGAAACGGTAATCTGGTTGGATATACCCGTTACAGTGTAAACGGCGAACTGGTAGATACATGGTCCGTAGGTTATGAAGAAGGTATCTATGTGGGATATAGATATTATGAGACAAGAGCTCACGAAGAAGGCGGCAGCTGGTGGGAAAATAATGTAAACTATCCTTTTGGCTATGGTCTTTCCTACACTGATTTCACATGGGAAGTTACACCTGCCACGGCGGCGGATTCTGCCATTACAAAAGATGACACATTGTCATTTGACGTAAAAGTAACAAATAATGGCGATGTTGCAGGTAAAGATGTTGTTCAGCTGTATTATACGGCTCCTTATGGTGAAGAGGAGACCGGAAACGAAACGGTAATCGAGAAAGCTTATGTTGTCCTTGGGGATTATGCAAAGACAGGTATTATCGAACCGGGTGCCAGCGAGACAGTGACGCTTTCCGTAAAGGTATCCGATATGGCTTCTTATGATGAAGTGACAGATAAGACTTATGTGCTGGATGCCGGTACATATAATGTAAAGATTGCAGAAAACTCACATTATGGAATGGGCGATAATGATATTGACTTTAATTATTCCGTAGGGGAAAAGGCTCTTTGCAATACGGCAGTGACAGGGGCAGAGATTACAAATGTTCTGGATGATGTGACAGAAGGCTTTAAGAGCGAAGGTTATACGGCACTGAGCCGCAGTGATTTTGCAGGCACTATGCCGGATGGTTTTGAACACGTAAAGGAAATTTCTGAGGAAGAACTGGCAACATGGAAATATGATGATGAGGCATTTAATGCTTATTATGATGCAGCAAGCATTGGTACGCCTGTTTATGAGACGGATGCGGCAAACCGTACGTCAGACAGATATAGTGTGGTACTTTCCGACTTAATCGGTGCAGATGCGGATGATCCTCGTTATCAGGAACTGGTAGAGCAGCTGACATTAGAAGAGATGATAAACATGGTGAATTCCGGCGGTTTTGATTCCGAGGCAATTCCTTATATAGGCAAACCTTATTCCCGTGATACGGACGGTCCTAAAGGCTGGACGGGCAACTATACGGATACAAATGACAGATATAACTATTTTGCAGCAGAGCCTATGATAGCGGCAACCTATAATAATGATCTTCTTTACCAGATGGGCGTTATGATTGGCGAACAAGGTTTGTGGGGCAACAGCACACAGGAAAGCGGTATGGTTTATAACTATACAGGCTGGTATGCACCGGGCATGAATATTCATCGTTCTCCTTTCGACAGACGCGGATCTGAGTATTATTCGGAGGATCCTTACCTTACAGGAAAACTGGCAGCGAATGTGTCTCTGGGTGCAAAATCAAAAGGGGCTTACATTACGCTGAAGCACTTTGCATTCCACAATGACGGTGCCGGTTCGAGTACTTACCGTAACGGCGCGATGGGTGCAGATGGTACGGGAACAGGCGGTTTATCCGCATGGATGACAGAACAGGCTGCACGTGAAATTTACTTAAAAGGATTCCAGAGGGCGGTAGAAGAAGGCGAAGCAACGTTTGCAATGGGTTCCTTTACCAGAATCGGTAAGACATGGTGCGGCGGCAGTTATGCGGTGATGAATCAGATTACCCGCGGCGAGTGGGGATTCAAAGGATCGGTGGTAACAGATATCGTTATATATAATACATGTAATGCTTACCAGTTGATTAAATCGGGTGCTAATCTGATGCTGGATGCCATGGTTTATAATATAGAAGGCGGTATCTACCTGGATAAAGAAGAAATCCTTGCCATGGATGAAGATGCAAAGAACATTACCATTCATTGTCTTCAGGAAGCAACAAAACAGGTTCTGTATATGGTTGCGAACAGCAATGCTATGCAGATGCCGAAGGGAACTAAAGTAGTTTATAAGGATACTGTTGAAGTGGACGGCGAAGATGTTGCGATGACGCTTGAAAATGCAAAAACAGGCGAAGCTTATACTTCCATAGAAGTGAATACGGCTATTCTGAATACTTATTATCCGTATTCCAATATTACTTATACAGTGGAAGGACTTCCGGAAGGATTAAGCTTTGATGCGGAAGCCGGCGTTATAAGCGGTATCCCGTCGGCGGCAGGAAGCTATACGGTTAAGATTACAGCAGAAGCGACAGGTTACGAATCCGCTTCTATAGAATTACCCCTTACCGTTGAATAAGAGACAGATATTTTTAGATAATAATAAAGAACCTTTACAGATGCAGTTGCGGCACTGGCCGCAATTGTATCTGTTTCAAAATACCCATGGAATCGGGTTGGAACTCTTACAGTAAATTTAAATCAGAAAAAAATGGAGGAAAATGGAATGAAAAAGAAAGCGGCAGCTGCCGTACTCATGGCGGCGGTAACGATATTTATGATAGCTTGCGGCGGCAGTAACGATGCGGGGAACGGTGCAGCGCCTGAAAGTGAAGAGACGGCGGAAGCTGAAGAAGAAAGTGCAGATACAGAAGGAACGGGAACAGAATATATTTTTGAAGCAGAATATACCGTATTGGAAGGGCTGGAAGGACTCGGCGTATCCGGTTCGCCGACAGGAATAGGCCTTGCAAAGGAAAAAGCCAGTGCAAGTAATGGATTTTATGTAGGAGAACTCGGCACATCCAGTCCGATTACTTTTGTGATTACATCTGATGCCGATGCAGCAGCTACTTTAAAAGGCGTATTCGGCTCCAATGCTTTGGGAAACTGCAGTTGGAATCCGGAAAGCTTTATTGTGACTGTGAACGGCGAAGCAGTCCAGTATGAGGAATTTACAACGGATAATGGAATGGATGCAAACGATCAGGAAAATTTCAAGACAAAAAATCTTGGTGAAATTCAGTTAAAAGCAGGAGAAAATGAGATTGTTTTTGTTGCAGGGGATAACACCTATCGAAGCAATCTTCCCAGTGCACCTTCTATAGACTGTCTGAAAATTACAACAGAAGCGGCGCTTTCCATGGAAGAAGTTGTGGAAAATATTGAATAATACTGTGAAATATTTGTGCATGCGATTCCTCTGTTAAGGGATTGCGGCAGAAATGGAGAAGATCATGGGGTTAATTTGGAAGAATAAGAAGACGAGGATATGGCTGATTGTAACGGCTATTGTACTTGTTCTGGGGATTGTGGTTAATGCTGTTTTGCTGAGCGTGCCGATTGTAACAAATTCATTGAGCCTTGTTTTTGGCGGAGAACGTGCGAATATTACCGAGGATAACAGGACGGAATGGTATGACAGGCAATATGCCAGCAAGGAAGAAGTATTGGATGCGGCAAATGATTTTGTAATCGAGGTGGAAAAGGAAGGAATCGTACTCCTTAAAAATGAAAATGATGCGCTTCCCCTGTCAGGCAAAGATGCACATATCAGTGTATTTGGCAAGAACTCAGTAAATATCGTTTATTCCGGCTCCGGTTCAGCCAGCAGCAACAGTTCCACTGCACAAAGAACATTGTATGAAAGCCTTGAAGCGGCGGGAATCTCCTACAATGAAACATTGAAAAGCTTTTATGAGGATTCCGGGAAATCCGGTAAAGGAAGGCCGGAAAATCCCGCTATGACATCGGGACAGAGGCTTCCAGGGTTCGGAACCGGCGAAACACCGATGGATTCCTATACTCCGGATGTGGTAGACAGTTATGCCGGATATCAGGATGCGGCGGTTGTAGTTTTTTCCAGAATCGGCGGCGAGGGTTTTGATCTTCCCAGGGCAATGGCAGAGAGCTTTAACGGTGCCGCTGTGGCGGGGGCTTCGGCGGACAGCCATTATCTGGAACTGGATGAGAACGAGAAGG
Organism: Lachnospiraceae bacterium; assembly: GCA_011958945.1. Lineage (GTDB taxonomy): Bacteria > Bacillota > Clostridia > Lachnospirales > Lachnospiraceae > Kineothrix. The sequence goes on from BLLT01000015.1 coordinate 28,732, forward strand.
CTCTTTTAGAGCATGTAAAAGAAAATTTTTCAAAGGTTATTGTCGTACTGAATGTAGGAACTACCATGGAAATACCTGAATTGAAGGCGGATGAGGATATTGATGCGATTCTCTGGATAGGATTTCCGGGTGCAACAGGCATTATGGCATTAGGACAGATTTTAACAGGAACGGATACGGAAGGAAACCAGATTAGCCCTTCCGGCCATACGGTGGATACTTGGGCGGCAGATTTTACGATGGACCCGACCTGGTATAATACTGGTATTTATGGCAGTGAATATGGCAACCGTTACCTTTATAACGGTGAAACAACGGATTATGCGTTTGTAAACTATGAAGAAGGAATCTATGTGGGATACCGTTATTATGAGACCCGGGGCTATGAAGAAGCAGCGGCAGATCCTCAGTCCGTATGGTATGAGAACAGTGTAGTGTATCCTTTTGGGTATGGGCTTTCCTATACGGAATTTGACTGGGATGTTTCCTTTGGAACGGATTCCGGCAGCGGAATTACAGCAGATGATACACTGGAGGTATCTGTCACAGTGAAAAATACCGGTGATTATGCGGGGAAAGATGTAGTAGAGCTATATTACAGCGCACCGTATGATTACGAGAGTCCGGCGATTGAAAAGTCTCATGTTGTTTTAGGGGATTTTGCTAAAACAGATATTTTGGCGCCAGGGGAAGAACAGACGCTTACCCTTACATTAGATGTGGAAGACATGAAGTCTTATGATTATGCAGACGCCAACGAAAACGGATTCAGCGGGTATGAACTGGAGGCCGGCGAATATCGTATTATTATTGGAAGTGATGCACATACAGCGAAAGCGGATGCAGTGTATACTCTTTCAGAAGATTTGCAGCTTAAGACAGATATGAATGCGGACGGTGAAGAAACAGAAGTTGCAAATGCATTTGATGATGTCAGTGCCGGTATATTTGGAACGAATACATACGCATCTTATGTATCCCGAAAGGACTTTGAGGGTACGCTCCGGACGGAATATCTGGATGATGCCGAAAGAACTTTGACAGATGAACTCAAAGAAGAACTGGACGAAAGCATCAAGCGTAAATATACGGAACCCGATGCCGGAAAACCTTGGGAAGTGGCGGGAGATGCTCCGGCTATAGTACCGGTGAACAGCGGATTATCCTTGAGGGATATGCTTTATGATGAAGCAGGAAACTATGTGGGAGAGGTGTCTTTTGACGATCCCAGGTGGGAAACATTGTTAAATGAGATTTCCCTTGATGAGATGAAAAATCTGGTGGGATTCGGCGCTTTCCGTACAAGTGAAGTAAAAGGTGTGGACGGAGTGGTGGGAAAACCGCTTACTGTGGATTCAGACGGGCCAAGCGGGTTTACAAGCTTTTTGTCGGAATCTGTTGTCTATGGTACTTGCGCTTATCAGGCAGAATGTGTGATGGGTTCTACATGGAATGTCCAACTGGCAGAGAAAATGGGTGAACTGATAGGAGAAGAAGGGCTTGCCGGAAATGAAAAAGGAGACGGGCTGCCTTATTCCGGATGGTACGCTCCGGCGGTTAATATCCATCGCTCTCCTTTTGCAGGAAGAAATTGGGAGTATTACAGTGAAGACGGTCTGCTGTCCGGTAAGTTTGCAGCCAGTGTAATCAAAGGAGCGGGCAAAAAAGGCGTTTATTGCTATGTGAAACATTTTGCAGTAAATGATCAGGAGACAGACAGAGAGTATAACGGTATTCTCGTCTGGGCGAACGAACAGTCAATGCGTGAGATTTATCTGTATCCTTTTGAGATTGCAGTAAAAGAAGGCGGGGCGACAGGTATGATGTCTTCTTTCAACCGTCTGGGTATGAAATGGGCAGGCGGGAGTTACGCATTGCTTACACAGGTGCTCCGTGATGAGTGGGGGTTCCATGGTTCAGTTATTACAGATTACAGCCTGAATACTTATACACATGTGGATGAAATGATACGCGCCGGCGGCGACCTGTTCTTGACACAGGATGTCAAAACATTTGGTATGGAGGATGATGCGACACAAATTGCTATGCTTAGACAGAGCACAAAAAATATTTTGTATATGGTTGCGAACAGCAGCGCCATGAGTATTTCGACAGACGGATATTTAAGGCCGGTATGGCAGATAGTTATGATTTGCGTTGATATTGTTATTGTTGCGGCATTGGCTCTTTGGGGTATGTTTGCGGTTCGTTCTGTAAAAAAGAAAGAACAGCAGGGAGAAAAAGCGTAACACAGGATAGGGGCCTGTATATAAAGTAAAAACTGCCGCATCCTGCGGCAGCTTTTTACTTTATGGTTACTTATCGGGTCAGTAGGAAGAAAAGATTGGAAATTGAAAATTTTCAATCCAAAGTTTGCGTCTGCGCGGCATCCACAAATTTGACATACGTAAAGCCCCGGAAATGCCGGGTCACAAATGCAGTGCAGAAATGGAGAAAAGAGATGAAATTAAAATATCAAAATATTATTTCACAAATGTCTTTGGAAGAAAAATGTTATATGTTTTCCGGCAAAGATTTTTGGCAGACCAGAAGTGTGGAACGTGTCGGGATAAAGAGTATTATGTTGTCGGATGGGCCTCATGGTGTCAGGAAACAGGAGGGAACAGGAGATCAGCTAGGGTTAAATCCCTCTTTGCCGGCCACCTGCTTTCCGACGGCTGCAACGATTGCAAACAGCTGGGATACTTCATTAGGAGAAGAAATCGGCCGTATGATAGGTGAGGAGGCGGCAAGCCAGGGAGTCAGCGTGATACTTGGACCCGGCATGAATATTAAAAGAAACCCATTATGCGGCAGAAATTTTGAATATTTTTCTGAAGATCCATATCTTTCGGGAAAGATGGCGGCGGGCTATATTAAAGGGATTCAGGAAAATGGCGTGGCGGCCTGCCCCAAACACTTCGCGGCAAACTCGCAGGAACTTAGACGGATGGCAAGTGATTCTGTGGTGGATGAACGGACACTTCGGGAGATTTATTTGACAGGGTTTGAGATTGCGGTAAAAGAATCAAAGCCCAAAAGTCTCATGTCTTCTTATAATCGTGTAAATGGTGTGTATGCTAATGAAAATGAACATCTGTTGCAGGAAATTCTGCGGGATGAATGGGGATTTGACGGGTTTGTGGTTTCTGATTGGGGCGGAAGCAATGACCATGTAGAAGGCGTGAGAGCAGGCTCCCATTTGGAGATGGCCACTACCGGGGGTGACAGTGATGAAGAATTGATTCGGGCGGTGAAAGAAGGCCGGATCAGCGAAGAACTGATAGACAGGAGATTGGATGAGTTTTTAGATGTTATTTTTTCTGCCAGAGAGGCGGTAGAGAAGGCGGCAGATAGTACATTCGATGTGGAATCCCATCATAAAATTGCACAGAAGGCCAGCGAAGAAAGTATTGTGCTTTTGAAAAACGAGAATAATATTCTGCCTTTAAAAAAGGGAACTTCCGTAGCGCTGATTGGTGATTTTGCTGATACGCCCAGATACCAGGGGGCAGGATCTTCCGGCGTAAACCCAACGAAATTAGATTCTGCGAAAGCTGTCATCGGGCAGTTTGACTTGAAGGTGGCAGGGTATGAGCAGGGATATCCAAGGGTAGGATCAAGGAATATCATGATGCGGGATCAGGCGGTGGAACTTGCGAAACATGTTGATGTTGTACTTCTTTATCTGGGATTGGATGAAATTTCTGAGACAGAGGGGCTTGACAGGAAGCATATGAGGCTTCCGGAAAGCCAGACAGATCTGCTCCATAAGATTGCACAAGTGAATGAGAATATTGTAGTTGTTATGGCAGCCGGTTCTCCGGTGGAAATGCCGTGGTTAAATGAATGTAAAGCATTGATCCATGGGTATTTATGCGGACAGGCGGGTGCTGCGGCTATGTTGAAAGCGATTATGGGAGAGGTAAACCCGTCAGGGAAACTGTCCGAAACATATCCGGTCTCCTATGAGGATACACCGTCTGCACCATATTTCCCGTCAAAACAAAGAAATGTGGAATATCGGGAGGGATTGTATGTGGGCTACCGTTATTTTGAGACAGTGGAAAAGCCTGTGTTATTTCCGTTTGGGTATGGCTTAAGTTATACAACATATGAATATTCCGATTTACATATAGAAACTCATGAAGAAAACAGGGAGAATCCCGTTACTGTATCTTTTAGAATTACGAATACCGGAAAACAGGACGGAGCGGAAGTGGTGCAGATTTATGTGGGCGCGAAAGAACCTTCCGTTTATCGTCCTGCAAAGGAATTGAAGGGATTTGCAAAAGTATTCCTGAAAGCCGGTGAAAGCCGGGAAATAGTGATTCCTCTGGATGATAAAGCTTTCCGTTATTTTAATGTAAAGACAAACCGTTTTGAAATCGATGGCGGAGAATATGAAATTATGGCAGGGGCTTCTGTGGCGGATATCCGCCTTCGGGGTATTGTGTCTATAGCCGGAACAAAAGCGCCGGCTTCTTGTGATATGGAAAATCTTCCGGATTATGCGTCAGGGGAAATTTTATCTGTTCCTGACAGGGAGTGGAAAGAACTGCTGGGGCATGAAATCCCTGACGGGGAATGGAGCGGAACTTTGGAAGCAAATGATGCGTTATGCCAGATGTATTATGCCAGAAGCCTTCTTGCAAGGCTGGCATATAAAATTTTGACGAACATGCTGAATAGAAGCATTAAAAAAGGAAAGCCGGACTTAAATATTACCTTTATTTATAATATGCCGTTTAGGGGGATAGGTAAAATGACGGGCGGGCTAGTAAGTCAATGTATGGTGGACGGGATCGTAAAAATGGTAAACGGCCATTTCTGCAGAGGGGCAGGACAGGTGATTTCCGGTTATTTTAAACAGCGAAAAGTCCTGAAAAAGGCAAATACGATGAAATAAAAAGGTTTGGGGAAGTCCTGAGCGGAATGAAACAGAGAGGAGCTGAGTATGAAGTTTTTTGAAAGTTTTTCTGAAAAACATCCAAAAGCTGCCCAGTGGATCAGGGAAGGCGGATTGTTTCTTATCTTCAGTTATGTGATTACATTTTTAAAATATCTGATGCTGTTGTTTTTGCCGAAATTGTTTTCTGCTTATGCGGATAACGGCTGGGGGTGGCCGGGAATTGAAGGCAGCCTGTTTGGTATATCGTTCACATTTAATGTAATAGGATATGCTGTTGCGGACGGCGGTATGGCATATATGTTTGCAAATCTGGTGTCTAGTCTGTTGGGGGAGTGCGTTAATTTCCCTCTGCAGAGAAATATTACATTTCGCAGCAAAGGGCCGTTAAAGCTTCAGATACCGCTTTACTTTATGGGATGGCTCGTTATTTTCTTAGTTGTAAATGCCATAAACAGTGTGTGGGTAGGCGTGGCAAAGGTATTGCTTCCCGCAGCGGTTTATAACATCGGAACGACTGTTCTTACCGGCGGTGTGGCGATGGTTGTGTTTTTTGTTGTGAATAAAATAATTTTTGCGGAAGGATTCGGAGAGAAGAAAAAGATAGAAATTTAATAAATAATCTGCCCGGTGTTATGCCGGGCATTTTTTTGTTTGAATCCTCCCCAACATCATGATATTGCAGGCTGAACTGTTACTGAACTGTTACGAATTTTAAAACATGCTCTGGTATAACATATTAAAATGTGATAGAATATGGTTTAGCAAAAATGATAGAAATTTATATATTGAGATTGAAAGGAATAATCAGGAGGAGTTATAAATGGCGAAGGAAAAGAAACCGCAGGTGGAAACGGAGCAAAAAGTTCAGACAAAATATGAAAAGAAGATGGAAGCGAGAAGGAAGCAGGAGGAAAAGGATAGACGGGAAGCTAAGATTTGGCGTATCTGTTCGATTGCCGTATGTGTCCTTATTGTAGCAGCAATAGGTGTTTCTATTTTTGCTTCTGTTTGGAATAAGAAGACGGCTACGAAAGATACTTATTTAACAATAGGCAGCCATTCGGTAACGAAACTGGAATACGATTACTATTATTCTATGCTTAAGAATAATTATTTATCCAGTTATGGTTCCTTATTTTCTTATATGGGCGTGGATACCACACAGGATATTGAGGGGCAGCAGTATAACGATACCATGACATACAAGGATTTTTTTGACCAGATGACTGTGGAGCAGATCAGCGAGACGAAAGCATTGGTGGATGATGCTGCCAAAAATGGCTTTTCTTATGATGTGACGGAAGATTATACAGAAATCGTAAACGGTATTGTGTCAGGTGCGGAAACGGCAGGCACATCAATAAAAGAGTATTATCAATCGATGTACGGGAAATATGCTACGGAGAAAAATATGGAGCCTTTCATCAAGGACGGACTTTTGGCCAATGAATATTACAATCATCTGATTGAGCAAAATGCACCGGAAACCCAGGAAATCAAAGATTATTATGGGGAACATGTCAGAGATTATGACAGGGTGGATTATCATAGCTTCGCTATTGCGGCACAGACGCAGGAGGATGCATCGGAAGAAGATACGGATAAGGCTTTGATGGATGCAGAAAATAAAGCGAAAGATATGAAAGAAGCTTTGGAAAGCGGAAAAGATTTTAAGGAGCTTTGTATCGAATATTCTACAGAAGAGAATAAGGCTACTTATGAAGATGAAGAAACGGATGCTTCTCTGAGGGAGGGGGCTTATTATTCCGGCATACCGTCAGTGGTTGCGGATTGGCTCTATGAAGATGGAAGAAGCGAAGGGGATACGGCAGTTTTGGAAGATACAGCGAATAACCAGTATTATGTGGTGAAATTTATCAGCCGTTATTACGATGAAGCGGATGATACGAATATTTCCAATACCATTTCCAGCGAAAGGGCCAGGGAATATATTGATGGATTGCTTGTGAACTATGGGGTCACAGACGTAAAGGGCGAACTAAAGTATCTGACTCTGGAAGAGGAAGCGGTTGGGTGAGTTTTACCTGATAGGAAAGCAGGGAAAACTACCGATGGAAGGATAAAAAAGCGGCACTGGCAAAAGCTAATGTCGCTTTTTGAAGTAATATGGAGGAAAACGAAGAAATGGTAATTATTACTATATTTTTTCAAATGCTTGCGCTTGTGATTATGATTGGCGCCGGGTATTGGATGACTAAAAGGAAGATGCTGGATGAACATACCAACAGTCATATGTCTTCTATGATCGCAAATGTATTCAATCCTTTGCTTGTTTTTTCCAGTGCAGTGAATTCTGTGGGATTGGTCTCCATAAAAAAGATGGGGATTGTAGGAATAGTTGCCATATGTATGTTCCTTTTTTTTATTGTAATAGGAATGATATTATCTCCTTTTTTCGATAAAGATAAGGAGCAGCGGAAAATATTTCAAATGATGTTTGTTTTTTCTAATTTGGGATTTATCGGTATCCCCGTTGTTTCCAGTATTTTGGGGGCGGAATATGTAGTGTACGTTATGGAATTTATGCTCGTGTATTCCTTTGTTTTTTATACATATGGGGTAACATTGATGGAGGGGAAATTTTCCCTGTCTTCTTTAAAAACTATGGTGAATCCCGGCACCATATTTAGCGTAGCCTCCCTGTTAGTAATTGTCTTTAACATACGAATTCCCGGTTTTATCGGTACGGCAGTTACTTATCTTGGAAATGTGGCTTCGCCAATGGCTTTGGTGGCAGTAGGTTTTTCGTTGGCCCATACGGATTTAAGAAAAATATTCGGAGAAATGAGGCTGTATATTTTTTCTGTAATTAAACTGTTAGTATTGCCGTTAATTATGCTTCCGGCCTTGAATTTTATTATGCCGGACGCAGAATTAATCCCCGTCTGTATGGTTATGTTCGGAATGCCAATCGGTAATATGCCACTCATCTTGGGAACGGAAAAAGGAATGGATGTGACTACATGCAGTGCTGCAATTATATTGTCCACAATACTTTGTGTGTTCACCGTTCCCATATTGATTGCTGCGGCTGCGGCTTTTCGGTAAATTATATTTCGCCTTGCATTCAAAGGACGTTTGATATTGAGAGTTTGCGTCTGTGCGGCATCCAGAAACTTGCTATGCATAAAGCCCCGGCGATGCCGGGTCACAAAAGCCGCGCAGAAATGGAGGAAAAAAATGTTACAGACTAAAAACCTGACAAAAACATATGGGAAGTATAAAGCGGCAGACAACGTAAATCTTACCGTTGAAAGCGGCGAGATAGGAATTCTTTTAGGGCCCAATGGCGCCGGTAAATCCACGGTGATTAAAAGCATTGCGGGATTGCTGCGGTATAAAGGAGAAGTATTGATAGAAGGCATGGATGCCAAAAGCATAGAAGCCAAGAAAATTTTTGCCTATGTGCCCGAACTTCCTGCAATGTATGAAGCGCTGACGGTGCGTGAACATATAGAGTTTATTATAAAGGCCTATAAGCTTTCTGTTTCAGAAGAGGAAATAGGGGAATTATTTGAACGGTTCGAACTGTCTGATAAGCAGGATAAATTAGGAAATGAATTATCTAAGGGGATGATGCAGAAAGTGAGCATCTGCTGTGCCCTTATCATAAAGCCCAAAGTTATTATGTTGGATGAACCTATGGTAGGGTTGGACCCTGCGGCTATTAAGGAATTAAAGAAAGTCATCCTGGAAATGAAAGAAGCAGGAACTACCATACTCATCAGTACCCATATGCTGGAAATGGTAAAGGAACTTTGGGATGTGATGTTTGTAATGGATAAAGGAAATATTGTGGCTTCTTATAAGAAGAGTGATGTAAAGGATGAGGATTTAGAGGATCTGTTCTTCCATGTCACGGACTTTGAGAAAGTATGAGTTGGGGTTCAATAGATAGTGTGAAAAATAGATTTTTCACACGGCGATTTGTGTCTGCGCGTTGCTTGCC
>BLLT01000016.1 GCA_011958945.1 Lachnospiraceae bacterium
CATTCATTGAGATTCCGAGAAGTTATTTGTGTTATTCCTTTCTGTCTGATATCATAAACCATACAGTAACTGTACGGTCAAGGCTTAATTTTTTAAAATGAAATTGTTATGAAAGTTCCTGCCCCACCGCTTTGCCGCCACGGATTTTTATGTCAATTTCAGGAAATGGAGTTAAATATGGACAAAAAAGACAAGCTGCTAACCATTGGCCAGTTTGCGGCCATGCATGGCATCAACAAGAAAACCCTTATGTGGTATGATGAAATCGGACTGTTCAAACCGGCCATCATCCATCCGGAAAACGGATACCGCTGCTATAACTACTACCAGAGCCCTATCCTTGAAACGATCCTGCTGCTGAGGGAATTGGATGTTTCTGTCAACGAAATAAAAGATTTTATGAAAAACCGCTCCGCCGGCAGCTTAAAATGCCTTCTTGAGGAAAAAATAGCAGACCTGGACATGCAGATTAACCATTTGCAGGCAGTCAGGACTACTTTATGCACACACCATCAAAATATGGCTACCCTGCTCACCATGGACTTATCCGAAATCAGTATCATTGAAAAGAAGGTGCGGTGCCTGGTCACCGTGGATGTAGGCAAGGATACCTCCTTTGAACAGGAGGTGGAACTGATTACGGCCGAGACGGAGAAATACCATCTCGGCCGGCTTCATAAAGCTTCCTACGGTTCTATGATTTCCGTTGCCAGCTTGCAAGAGGGCAACTATGACGATTATTCCAAACTTTTCATTGAAATCCCTTTCCTTCCTTATCAAGCCGGGCTTCATAACACCCCTGACGGAAAGTATCTGCGGGCTTTCCATAAAGGAAGTTGGGATGGGATTCCGAAAAGGTATCAGGAAATATTTGATTATGCCAAAGAGCATAATCTGATACTCCACGGATTTTCCTACGAAATGGGCATCAATGAAAATGTCATCGACCGAATGGAAGATTATATTGTGCAGATTGAAATACCCGTTCTTTGGTAAAAGCACATCGCATCATTTTCTCCCCGGCCGCATACTTATCTTATAAACCATACAAAAATAGCACAGGTACAGCCCAAAGAAGCCAAGCATAAAACCGCCCGCTGCATACACCACCAAATTTTGCATGGCCATAGGCAATACCTCATTTACTTTAGCGTTGACAAAGGGCGCGGCTGTCCAAAGAATAAGAAAGGGCATCACCGTAGGGAGAAGCAGCTTTACCAATATCTGCGCGCGAAGCAGGGATTTCAGTTCACCCCTGCTTTTCCCCATTTGAAACAAAAGACGGATATCCTCCTTCTGCCGCCTCAAGTCAATCATCTGGGATAAAGAAAGAATCGAAAAGTAAACAACCATAAAAATAATACAGATTCCGATCTGCAAAACCCCCATCCATTTCCACCCATCCTCCTGCCTGAAAACAGGAATCTCCCACCCAATAAGGAGCATGCCAAACACAAAAGATGCTGCGGAAAAAATCAGGCAGATCCCAAAAACAGCACACAATCCCGCGCCGGTTCCAGATCCTGTGGTCATTTCCCCAATCCGGTACAGCCAATTGCCCCGATATAAAACCTCCCCCTGCGATAGCCGTACAGAAGCCAAAAGGGCATATACCCATTGATAAAAGGAAAAAACACATAAAATCATCGGAATTGCAATTATCGAAACAGCAGCCGACATAATGCCCTCCCCCATAAATGAACTCCCAAACAGCAAAAGCAGGAAAATAAGAAAACAGGCGGCGAACATGACGCCCCAAAAGTGTCTCCTGCCCTCCCGCATCAACCGGCTGCGCCTCTTTTCCCTCATGAGCTGGATGACCTGTAATTTATATATTTTTTGTTTCATGAGAAAAAATGACAATGCTTCAATGAGGCAAAAATACCCAAAGGACTGGAGGCCGCTTTTGGCCATAATTTCCGCTATGGAACCGATTCCCCCATCCCCCGGCAAAAAATAAAAGCAGGCAAAACCAAATCCCATCCCCAGTGCCGTCCCCCCCAAAAAACAATCCATGCCTACTATACATAATTCGCACAAAAACATCAGCGAGAGCTTATCCTTTTCCATCCCAAGCAACATATAGGTGGCGAATTCTTTTGCCCTCTGCTTCACAATGAATGTATTGATCCAATCTGCCAATACCGCCATAACAATTACAACTATCAGCGGCAAAGATACTGTTTGAAAACCTGCCCGTATCCCCCCCAGATTCGCAAGGAAATTTGAACTATATATTATAGAAGAAAATACAACCATTGAAAAAATATACAAAAGGTAATCCGCCATTGAACGTTTCGCATTTCGCAGCGCCAGTTTAAGATACATCGTAAACACCCCCTTCTATTTTTGACATGGCATCTAAGATCTTAGAAAAAAATTCCTGCCTATTCTCCCTCTCTTTCTCTACTTTCGCCTTTATCACCCCATCCTGCATAAAGAAAATCCTGTCACAGTAACTGGCGGATAAAACATCATGGGTGACCATCAGAATGGTGGCCGAATATTCCCGGTTAAGCAGCACCAAAGATTCCAGCAGCCCTTTTGCACTTCTGCTGTCCAGTGCACCGGTGGGCTCGTCCGCTAAAATCAAATCCGGCCTTGTGGCAATCGCCCTTGCACAGGCACATCTTTGCCTTTGCCCTCCCGAAATTTCATAAGGAAATTGATTCAGGATGCCCGATATGCCCAGCTTTTGAGCCAAATCAAGAATTGTCTGTTGCACGGTTTCCTTTGGCGTCTGTTTGATGATCAAAGCCAATGCTATATTCTCATAAACGGTCAGGGTATCCAGTAAATTATACTCCTGAAATACAAAGCCCAAATGCTCTCTGCGAAAAGAAGCCAGTTCTTTTTCCGACAGCAGGGCAATATCCTGCCCGTTTATTTCAATCCTTCCGCCGCTGGCCTTGTCTATCGTAGCAATCATGTTCAATAATGTAGTTTTTCCCGAGCCGGATGCCCCCATAATACCGACAAAACTGCCTTTTTCAACCTCAAAGCTGATATCTTTAACGGCTGCCGTCGAGCAATCTCCGTTCCCATAAGTTTTCTTCACATTCTCCAATTTCAACACAATTGAAGCCCCCGGCTCTTTTTTTGCCTCCCACTGTTCTTTCCCAAGCCAGTTCGCAACAATTTCAAACAATATTTTATCAGACTTTTCTTTCAGGTTTTCATCGGATATAAATTCCCCAGCCAATAATTCATTTAATGTAATTTCAAGCAGTTCGCACAACGGTTTAAACAATGACAGGTCCGGCATCGACTTGCCCGTCTCCCATTTCGATACTGCCTTGTCCGTAATCCCCAATTTTTCAGCCAGCTGACTTTGGGTCATGCCCTCGTCCTTTCTTCTGGCCGCAATAAAGCTGCCGATTTTCTTTTGATTCATTTCCTCAAATCTCCTCTTCCGTTTTTTATTCTATTGCGATTATACTACATCTATATAAAATGAACACCTACCGGAAGTAGAGTTGGCCGATAAGCCGGCTTTTTTGTGCAAATAGCCAGGCGCACTCCGCAGCCGAAGCCTTGAAAACCCGGATCACACAAAAAGGGAACCAATTGGATACATCACGTCCTATCGGTTCCCTTTTTCTTTCATATTTCAGTTTTTCATTCCCGGCCAAAATCCCTCTTGCCGTTGGCCAAAGGCTCAGCATCCTCTCGTGCCGCTTAAGCCCCCGCCTAATTCATTACTCACAGCAAATGATTGGATTACCCTTTCCAAAGGCTATGGAGATTGCAGTACGCATAAACTGCTTCCACTTCATCGCCATCGCAAATGGCAAAGCAAGCTTCCGGCTTCTCCCCCGGCTTCAATGCTTTCCACTGGTTTCCCTGTTTCGTCTGCAAAGATACCCACTCAATATAATGTTCAGGCTGCATGGGATGCTCTGTAGAACCTACAAAAACTTTCACCAAATTTCCCTCTACTGAGTGCACAGGAATATGCTTTTCCACTGCGGCATCCACGGTTCCGGGAACAAGTTCCTTCATTTTCTCCCCGCAGCACACCACCGGAACCCCTACGTCCTTAATCTTCGTAACAATATTTCTGCAGTGTTCACAAATATAAAATTTCTGTTCCATTATCAATCCCTCTCTTTCCCTAACTTCATTGCTTTGCGTTTTTGCCAAGTCAGCAATTATGCCGACCTCAATTCCCTTCCTCTTCCATAATGACGGAAAGAAACTTTGTCATCAGCGGAATATAAGTTACCGTAAAAACAGCTGCGGCAACCGCCCTTACCGTTTTCCTGTCCTTTTCAGCTATACACATACCCGCCAGAACCCCTATGGAAAAAAGGCAGAACTTAAGCATAGCCAAATCCTTCCAGCCGCTTTTCTTTATATACCTGTCCGCAGAATAAAACAATTTCTCCATACCCATGCTCTTATTCTGTTTTTTACTTTTACTGGCCAGCATATAAAAACTCCCTTCCCTGACACTGACTATAGTACAATAGTATAGCACAATCCTGGTAAAATATCCATGGATTTACCAAATAAAATCAAAGACGGGAATAAACCTATTGCAACAGGGAAGCCTTTCGGCCGAACCGTTACACCTACCCTGCATTTATCCCTGGTCCATTCCGCAGGCAGCTGCCCTTTCGATCAGGCATCTGTCATTCATCACGGCATCATAGAATCGGAAACCTCCGGAAAAATTATAAGCTTCATAACCATTCCCTTCCAGAATACGGCTGGCAATATAGCTGCGCAGGCCGCTTTGGCAGATTACATAAACACGCTTTCCTCTCTCAACTTTATCCAGGTGTTCCCGCAGTTCATCCACCGGGATATTCCTAAAGCCTGCAATATGGCCCCTTTCATATTCTCCCCTGGTCCGGACATCCAGCAAAGTGACGCTGCCGTCATGGGGCAGACTGTCCACATCTTTCAGATGCCACTGCTTCAATGTGCCTCTAAAAATATTATCAATCATAAACCCTGCCATATTTACAGGATCTTTTGCGGACGAATAAGGCGGTGCGTATGCCAGATCCAACTCTTTTAACCGGTCCGCCTTCATCCTTGCATGAATAGCAACGGCAAGCACATCAATGCGTTTGTCCACACCCTCATACCCCACGATCTGGGCGCCCAATAAGCGGCAGCTTCCTTTTTCAAAAACCACCTTCATTGTCATTATCTTCCCGTCCGGATAGTATCCCGCATGGCTCATAGGAGACAGAATCACAGTATCTACATCCAATCCCGCTTTTCTGGCATTCGTCTCATTAATGCCCGTATTTGCAGCAGTCATATCAAAAACTTTGATCACGCTGCTCCCCTGAGATCCTAAGTAATGGCTATCCCCGCCGCAGATATTGTCTGCAATGATACGCCCCTGCTTGTTGGCTGGGCCTGCCAGAGAAATCAATGCATCCTCGCCGGTAACATAATGCTTAACCTGCACTGCATCGCCTGCCGCATAAATATCCTGAATTGATGTTTCCATACGGTCATTGACAATGATGCTGCCTTTCATACCTAATTCCAGCCCCGCTTCTTTTGCCAGGGAGGTATCCGGCGTAACGCCAATGGCAAGGACAACCATATCCGCATGGAGAGGTGCTTCATCTTTCAGGAGGACATCCACTCCATTGCCTTTTTCCTCAAAGCCTTCTACCGTATGGCCGAGCGCCAGCCTGACGCCATGCCTGCGCATCTCGTTATGGATAAAAGAAGCCATATCCGCATCAAAAGGATTCATCAACTGCTTTGGACGCTGGACAATGGTTACATCCATTCCCAATTCCCGCAAATTTTCAGCCAGTTCCAATCCGATAAAGCCGCCGCCTGCCAGCACTGCAGATTTGGGATGGTTCTTATTGATGTACTCCTTGATTCGGAACGTATCCTCCACTGTACGCAAGGTGAATAACCTGTCAATACCGACTCCGGGCAGTCTTGGCTGGGTGGGTTTTGCACCGGGAGAAAGAATCAGCTTATCATAATTTTCTTCAAATGATTCACCGGTTTCCATATTCCTGACGGAAACCGTCTTTTTGCCGGGATGGATTGCAGTAACTTCATGGTGTACTTTCATGTCCACCCGAAATCTCTCATAGAAACTCTCCGGCGTCTGCAGCGTCAGTTCTTCCGGGTCAGTGATTACATCTCCCACATAATAAGGCAATCCGCAGTTGGCATAGGAAATATATCCTGAGCGCTCAAAAACAACGATTTTTGCCTGTTCATCCAATCTTCGAATACGGGCAGCGGCTGTTGCCCCGCCTGCCACACCGCCTACAATAACTATCTTCATATCACCGTTCCACCTTTCCAGAATAAGCAGCAATACCGCCAATGTTTGTTACGTTCGTATAGCCCATGCGCTGCAGCATTCCCACCGCCTGACGGCTTCTTGCGCCGGAATGGCAGTAGACAAATAACACTGTATCTTTGTTTCCTGCTACAGACGATACTTTATCAATGGCCTGCAGCGGAATATTTTTACTGCCGGGAATATGCCCCTCCTGATACTCCTGTACAGTACGCACGTCCAATAGCACGGCGCCGGGAACCGATTTAAATTCTTTTATCCCTTGATTGATGTCAGCCTGCTTGAATAAATCAAAAAATCCCATACTTCACCTCGTTTCCAGAATTTCTTCTTTATTTTTGTGACAGAAATATAACCGTAAACCTTATTATTCAGATACTATTTCTCCCGTCCAGTCATTGATGCCGCCAAACTCCACAATATTTGTATAGCCCAGAGCCACTAATTTTTTGGATGCCTGTTTACTTCGGTTTCCGCTGCGGCAGTATACAAGGATGAGTTGCTCCTTATCGGGCAATTCAGCGATTCCCCCTGTACCAATGGCTTCATTGGGAATGTTGAAAGCGCCGGGAATATGCCCATCCTCGAATTCTTCCTGCGTACGGACATCCAGAATGATATAGCCGCTTTCTTCCTCCATCATATGAACCGCCTCGTCCATTCCAATCTGTCTATAGCCCGGCTCCCCGGCAGATACTCCGCACCCAGCCAGTAGAAATGCCAAAAATAAGATCAGTATCGCTTTTTTCATCATAGTCCACTCCATTTCTGCGCTGCTTTATTGCTCAAAACCATACGGTAAAATAAGTATATGTTATTTTTAGGTTTGTTTCTGTGATGACATCACATTCGCGTTTTCACCGCGAACCAACTGTACCACTACCAGCTAAAACCGGTAGGTTCGGTCTGCTGCTAAAGCAGCCTAAAGTTGTTCCTCTTCTACTTTATTCCTTTATACTTTACTTTTATCCAATCTCAAAGTTATCTGATTTGCTGATAAGTGCGGCGGCACTGATACTAACATATGGATATGATCTGCGCCCACATGACCTGCTAAGATTTCTACCTCATTACTTTGGCAAACGATTCGTATTAATTCCCTCGTTCGTATTGCAATCTTCCCTGTGATTACTGGTTTCCTATATTTTGTAATCCACACCAAATGGTATTTAATATCATACGTACAATGTGACGTTTTTCTATAATGTTCCATATTATTCACCTCAAGTTTAGTATCTCTACTTTAACTTTTTCTAAACTTGAAGCTATGGGGTTGACCTAAATGTTTCGCCTTAAGGCGAGGGTTTTAACCCCATTATACAGACAATAAAGAATTTATCTTAAATATCGTTCCAATATCCCAAACTGTTTCTCATCAAGGCATGTTCTATTTGCTATTTTTATACAAATTAACACTTCTGTCCCAAAATAATTATCAGGAACACGGTTTAAATATTCTTTTAATGCAAACAATTCCTGTATAAGATACTGATTTTTTCCAGAAAACCACCTGCACAGAAAATTGCAGACTTCTTTGCCATTTTCACAGTTTTTCCCCACCTTCAGTTCAAAACCATTGTCATCAATGTTCCCAATTTCTATATATTGACATGGCTCCTTGCATTGGCATTTTGACATCTGAGACATGTCCACAATAACTGTTAAGACCAACTTTTCCACGATTGATTTAGGTGTCAGGCATCCCCTATCTTCAGCTATGTTATATTCTGTTCTCAGTTCATACCCCTGTGTTAGAAGATGCGAAATCCAATGAAATGCTGATTCCTCTGACATCTGATCCAAATTGTGATACAAAATAGGGCGAGATATTCTACAGTTGCTCATATCCAGCAAATCTGCAAGGCGAAGTAATATCTTATCAAATTTCAAACTAATCACTTTCTCATTAGCTAAGGACTTTGTAAAATAAATGTCTCTTTCATCTGCTTGGTGAGCTTCCGAAACCTCGGCAACAAATTCCCGAAGCGTTGCATCCAGAAACCTCAGGTCTGTCCTTCCCCGTATTTCCGCAGCGCTGTCTGATGCATGTTTTTCTCTGATTTTCTTTTCATAATAGGCATCCAACCTTCTATAACTCTGGGTCATCCACTTTTTTATCTGTGCAATATCTTCTATGTCTGATTCCCCGTTCCTCAATTTCTCTTCGTTTTCAGACTTCGTATCAGATGACATTTCCTGATGAACTTCCTGTAAATGCTCCCAAGCAATACTATCCCCTTCTTCTTTATCCGTCAAAAACGCATCTAATGATGGTATTTTAACCATAGATATATCATGAAGATAGCAAGCCAAAAACAACACGTAGAAATCCAACGCTGAAATTTTAAGAAAGCTAATTCCATGAATCAGTTTTACAATATTCCTTATCAAGGCAATAGCATGTTCCTGATTATGAAGAGTATAAAAATACAGATGCTTGGAACCGTTTTTCCATACACCATAAGTATACTGGTGAGTCAGTATCAATTTGTCAATTCGAATAGGGTCTGCTACAAAAGATTGGAAAATTTCAATAACTTCCATAACTGCATAATCCAAATCCTCTTTATTTTCAGATTCGCTCAATAAAATTTTACGTTCCAAGAATGTCTCTGCCGTAAACAAACGGTTTCTTAGAAATAATAAGATACGAAACTCACCGCAGCTTAAAGGCTTCCTACTGAACTTTCTAACCACGAGGCGATCCTCTATTTCCACATTAAAAAGTTGTGAGTATACTGCGTTTGCGCTCATTCTTAAAAACTGCGGTGTATTCTCATTTACTATCTCCGCCATTTTAATCATATTCTCGGAAAGCAGCTTCACTACAATCTCATTTTTCCACTCTTTTTTCTGAATCTGTTCCACCCAACGTTCTGCTACGTCATAATGCTTGTGGGAAAATTCTTTCAGTTTTTGTGCCGCATAATATTTTAATGACCTGTAGGGATCCAAAAAATCCATACTAACATTTTTGCATATATCTTTATTGCAATTTTCTCCCTTTTTGCTTTCAATTAATTCTTCATAAACTTTATAGAGATAGGAACTATCCTCATTCTCTTCCCCAAAACACAGCCAATTCAGTTCCCCAATATACTTCCCAAGAACCTCTTTAGCCTTATCATCTGCAAAATCACAATACATGGATACCGCAGCATCCCATATATTTTCATTATAAGACTGCATAAAAACTTTTAATTTTTCCTCTTCTGTCTTACACTTTCTTGCACAATATATAATTTCTTCCAATTCCTTATCATGTCTTTTATCCAATTCACATACATGCCGCAAGTTAAGACGTTGTTTTCGATATTCAAAGAAACGATAATAACGAATCCATCTATCACGAAATTTGCTCAAACTCTGGATTTGCTTTTTAAACTCTTTGATTGCATCTGTATTTTGCTCACTCTCTGATATATTTTGTAATTGTATAAGCTCCTTCTCCAATAGTATCTTTCGAGTATTTAATTCCTCAATTTTTTTTTGGATTTCATTCGAAAGCACTCTCATTCTTTCTTCTAAAATGATATCCTCTTCATCGGAATATATTTTATATATTTCATTCCCCGCCTCAGATACCTCCCGGCTGACACATTTCAAATAAATCTCACTTTCATCTAATTGATCCAGCCTTGTAAATCCACTCTTGCTCACAGCTTTTTTTTCATCCATACCATGGACATGGATTCCATAGATCCCTAATTCTCTCATATCTTGCACGGTTTGCGGCAAAAAAACTATTTTTTCTTCCTTCAAAAGATCTTTTTCCAGCTTTTCTATCTCAGCATTAACATCCTCAAGTTGTTCTCCAAACTTATCTTCTTTTACATCATTAGTAAAAATCACAGAGTCATCTACATAAAAATAGCTTATCCCCTGAAATTTCTTCTGAAAAATTTCGGATATTGGTATCATACAGATGTTCCCAAAAAAGTAAGATTGCGGAAGCCCCTGGGGAATTCCCCGTACAAAACTTTCTTTCAGACTGGGAATCCCTTCTTTCCCTTTAATTTTATAATACTCTTTCTTAAGCTTATCAGAAAGTCTAGTTTTAAGCTTACAAAATAGAAGCTTTATTAAAATCCTTTTCAGCAATTCCTTATCCGAATTTTCCATATTTACAGGTAGCCGCTCCACAATTAGCTGATAAACTAACATTGGGTCAATCGTTGGAAAAAAGTTTTCCAGATCAAGGGATACCTCGTATTTATATTCTAAGGAAGCATTATATTTTTTTAATGCCTCATTTGCATTTTGTGTATAAGCCTGATACTGTTGCTTCCATGGTTTAAACAAAACCTCTGGGTTTAAGGATACCCTATTCCCATAAAAATTTCCTGGCAGCAATCGACTTATATTGGAAAGATAAAGTTTCCTCTCATTATCCGCAATCTCATACACCAATAAATGCATCATTGCCACTATTGCAATCTGGCTGACAATATCCGCCGTGTGAAGCGGTCTATATTCCACCTTCCTTTCATTATTAAATTTCTTTGGACGAAAATAAACCTCTGTCTCTATGAAGCTGTCATCCTTATCAATCAAATCTGTAATTTTATCCCTAACCGACTGAATTACTCCTTTGATGTAAGTTTCATCAAATTTATCCTGTAAACGGTAGTACTGCTTTTTATCGCTTTCCCTCAGGAGTTCAAAATCGAATATATAGGAACGTAATGAATACACTGCGTGATATATATTCTGATCCGACAGCAAAAATGTTCTGTACCTTCCGCTATATTTTTCTTCCTTCTTATGTATCCTTTTCATCTTGTAGTTTAAATCCCCTTTTCTATTTTTCCTTTTTATGAGAAGCCAGTTTATTATTTAGAAATTCTTCTAAATTTTGTAATTCCTGTTGTATACCTGTTGCATCAATTCCTATTTTATTATGATAAATAAAGCGCTTTGTATCACATAGAACACTACATTCAACCAACAATTCATTATCACATACCTGTTTTCTTTCGTAAGATGGATGTACCCTATGCATTACAAATATTTTTTTTCTCTCCCCATCCCAGACACTTTCCTGCTGCCAGTATTGATCTATTATTAAGGTTACACCGCAATAGCTGGATGCAATATCAAACATTCGCTTTGTTATTGGATATTTTTTATGAAAACATTCCAAAAAGTGCATAAATTCCATAATATAATTTGGCAAGTATGTGGCGTTATAATAATAATCTGAATTTGTCTCACTAAGAAAAGATGAGAAAGCATTAATTTGCTTTTCAATCATTTCCTTTGTTAAGCTTCCATTAACCACCAGTCCACCTAATTCCATATAGTTGTTCCATTGGTCTTTGATATCTGTCAACCTTCTCCACCTCCATACCAAATTTGTGAAAACAATATTTTTAAATATATTTGTAATTTTTGTTTCCAGAATAAATATTCTTTATAATCCTGCGTTTTATCCCCTTCATTCATCTTCTCCAGCAGGCCGGCCGCCGTCTCTTTTCCCTGCATTATCTGCTGCCATAACACTCTTTCTGAATCTGAAATGCGCTTCCGGTAATCTGGGAATTCAATTGTTGTCAATCTGTATTTTCCTAGTGGTGGCTTTTTATTTAAATCTTTTACCTTTTTGGTTTCTGCTTTCGTAAGCGATACCTTTTCCATCTCAATATTAAGAAATGGCGGTAAAAGTATTTCCCGTTCCTCCCAATTCTTATATTCTTTCTGTGTTAATATCTTTTCATAGTCAATAAAAGGAACGTTTGAGATAATCTTTGTTTCTATAAGTACAATACCATTTTTTTTAGCAAATTCTGAATCATAGCCACGCTTAGAAGATGAAAAAAAAGATTGGGTAACCCCATTCTCATAGTACATTACTGATGAAGCCCGGTCTATCCTCTTTCCTGCCACACTGTCAGTAAAGTCCTCCTTTTCTTCCTTCATCAAAGTAAAAATATCCGTATAAATCTGCACCGTTTCTTCTATTCTTTTAATAAAATCCGGATTCAGTTTATGCCCCTCCACCCAAATACGTTCCTGTTCATTTCCGACTCCTTCAAAAAGAAGCGCATTCAATGTTCGATAAGCATCTTTATCGCCATACATAGGGTCTTTGGAATTTCCTCCTATGCCTCCATCACTGTTCCGTTCCCGCGTATCGCCTCCATAGAGCCGCAGCGCATCAATTTTTCTAAACTTGCACAAATAATTTTCTTCTACCATCATTTTTTCCCCCATTTCTGCGCAGCTTTTTGCGCATTAAATCAAGCAGGGGAATGTCTTTTCCCTACTCGTGCGCCGGATGTCCGTCTGACAACGGACTTTCCTATAAGGTAACAAAAAAGGCTGGAAAACCAACCCTTTTTCCTGTCCAAATATCACTGCTATTCCATACGGATCCCCGCAAAATCAATTTCAAAACCTTCATATATTCCAACTTTTACTTTATCATAAAATGAATACTCATCAAACATATCATGTTCGAAATTGTAAACCATTATCGCTTGTTTCATCGGATCAGCTATCCAATATTCTCTAATCCCTGCCGTTCTATATTTGAATAGCTTCTTATTATAATCCATCTGGCGGCTTGAAGGTGAAACAATTTCTATGATCCAATCCGGTGCGCCCTTACACCCTTCGTCTGTAAGCTTGTCCTTATCACAGATTACAGAGATATCAGGTTCAAAGTAAAGTTTATCATCAGCATTCAAAAATACAGCAAACGGTGCAGGATATACTTCACAATCCCCACTCCTCTTTTCAATATAATCCCTTATCCTAAATGATAATTCCATTACAAGTCTTTGATGAATCCTATTAGGCGTTGCCATCATATATAATTCACCGTCAATCAGTTCCGCCCTTTGTCCATCCGGCAGATTGTAAATATCGTCTATTGTATAGCGTTCTAATTGTCTTGCAGCATCCATTCTGATCATACTCCTCGTTTCATACCTATATTATATCCAAAATCCAATTCCATGACAATATTTTTTGTAACAGTTCAGCCTTCAATGTCATTAAGTTAGCACCTCAGCCCAGCCGTGAGGGGAATAAAATGCTTAAGGAGCCCCTTAAAAAGCGTCGGCACTTGGTGAGGTAGTTCACGAACCTAGTGCCCGCTACGCTTTTTTTGGAGCGGGAGCGTGGCGACGGAGCATTTTATTCCCCTCACGGCGTCCGCCATCGTTAACTAAATGACATTGAAGGCTAAACTGTTTCACATTTTTTACATAACAAAACCTTTCCGTTATCTTATGTATGGCAAAATACCCCTAGTTCCAGGCTGATGAGCAGCCCTTCATTTACCTTTCCCATAATCTCGCTGTCTAAATGGCATACTTTATCTTTCAGCCTTTTCTTATCAATCGTCCGCAGCTGCTCCAATAGGATGACCGAATCTTTCACCATGTCATATTCATCCGCATTCAGTTCGATATGGGTAGGCAGCTTTGCTTTATTCATTTTGGAAGTAATGGCTGCACAGATTACGGTAGGGCTGTGCTTGTTCCCTATATCATTCTGTATAATCAGTACCGGCCTTACGCCCCCCTGTTCCGACCCGATTACAGGCCTTAAATCCGCATAATATATATCTCCACGTTTCATAGTTCTCACCCTTCATTTAAACTTTTATGGCTAAATTATTGCCAGTTTATCCGAAGGTATTCAATTTTTATTCAAAATCATGAAAATAATCCTTTGCAGAAACCATTTTACCCGATTTCAAATAAACCCGGGGAATCCTTTTCCCTATACAGCAGGCCAATTCATAGTTGAACCGTCCTGAGAGTTCCCCTAATTCCTCCATGGTAATTTCCAGTTCCCCTTCTCTTCCGATTAGAGTGGCCACATCCCCTTCTTTTATCTCCGGAATCTGTGTAACATCTATCATAAACTGATCCATGCATATCCTTCCCGCAATGGGGGCTTTTTTCCCATGAACCAGCACATAGCCTTTATTCGACAGCCCTCTCGGGTATCCGTCACCATACCCTACCGGCACAGTGGCAATTTTCATTTTCCGGGAAGCCGTAAAAGTACCCCCATACCCTATTTCCGCACCCGCTTCCACATCCTTCACATATATTATCCGGCTTTTCAATTCCATAGCCGGTTTCAGCCCCACGATATTCCTCGATACCTCCTGCGAAGGCCACAATCCGTACATAGCAATCCCTGCCCGGACCGCATCCATATCCGCATCCCTCAGTTCTATCATGGATGCGCTGTTGGCACAATGACATATGGGAATCCGAAGGCCTCTTTCCTGCCTTATTTTTTCCACGAAATCATTAAACAAAGACAGCTGTCTTCTCGCCGATGTTTTATCCTTTTCATCAGCCCTTGCAAAATGGGTGAATATCCCCTCTATTTCAATCCCGGGCATCTCCAAAGCCTCACTTACTAATTTCATCCCCTCTTCATCCGGCCGAATGCCAATCCTGGACATTCCCGTATCCACTTTAATATGAATTTTTGCCTTCTTTCCCGCTTCCAATGCCGCCCGGGACAATTCCTTTAATGTGTCGTGACGGAATACCGCTATGCTGATTTCTTTTTCCACCATCTCTTTATAACTATAAGGAAACGTATATCCCAGCACTAATATTGATTTTGTGATTCCCGCCATCCGCAAAATAATAGCTTCTTCCTCGGTAGCGGCTGCAAATCCGCATATATCCTTTAAAGGCTCCAATTCTTTTGCAATAGGAACAGCCCCATGCCCATAGCCATCGGCCTTGATTACCGCAATTATTTTCGTTCCCCCGGTTAATTTAGATGCCATTCCTTCTATATTGCAGCGGATAGCATCTAAGTCTATGGCTGCATACGCTCTGCTGTATTTTTCTATCATTATGTCGCTGTTCTCCTTTCCGGATACAAGTATTTAGGTGATTGCGAAACCGATAAACTTGCTGAATATTCCCACAGCTTAGAGTTTCGCAATTGCCTGTACAGGTATTTAGTTATTCGCGAAATCGTTTCTGTAATTATTAATCCTTCAGCACCTCTGACAGGCCATTTATCACATCTCTTGCCATAAGTCCATATCTCCCCTTTATCTTTGCTGCTTCATCACCCGCTTTTCCATGGATATATACCCCAAGGCAGGCAGCTTTACAGCCATCCATACCCTGCGCCATAAGCCCGCCGATTACGCCTGTGAGCACATCTCCCATGCCCGCCGTAGCCATGCCGTCATTTCCTGATGTATTCAAATACATCTCTTTGCCAGAAGGCGCAGCGACCACTGTGCGGGCGTCTTTGCATACGACAATGCAGCCGTACTTTTCTGCCATTTCTTTCGGTCTATGCAAAAGATTCCTCTTTATGTCTTCCACAGTACTTCCAAAAAGGCGGGCAAATTCTGCCAAATGGGGGGTGAGTACAACATCCCTTTTTTCCTTTATGCACCCTTTTAATAGCTGTCTGAGATTTTCATTTTCCGCCAATAAATTCAGTCCATCGGCGTCAATGACCAGCGGCTTTTTGCTTTCCGCCAGCACTTGTTCCAGCATGGCGCAGGCTTCCCTTCCCTTTCCTATACCGGGCCCTATTAATATGCAGTCGGCCCATTCCATATCCTTTTCCAGCCTTTGGCGCAAATCGTTGGCAGTTTCCGTTTTCCCTGCTTCCTGCACTTGATATGTGGAAAGAAGCGCTTCCGGGAGATTGGTCTGGACAATGATTCTATTTTCTTCCGGCGTCAGGATTTTCACCATTCCTGCCCCCATGCGGTAAACACTCCTGGCACATAGCTCGCAGGCTCCGCTCATGCCGGCGCTGCCTGCGATTACCAGCACCTTTCCGAAGGTGCCTTTGTTGCCGTCTCCATTCCTATCCGGCATTCCATCCAGGGGAGCGCCGTAAAAGGTATAGATTTGGGGGTTTTGGCCCAGAAAACTTTCCTGGGTAATCCCTATATCCCCACATATGATTTCCCCGCAATATCCGCATCCGGGATAAAGTATATGCCCCGGTTTTTTAAATGCAAAGGTCACCGTAAGGTTGGCCTTTACCGCTTCCCCCATAATTTCACCGCTGTCCGTATGAATGCCGGAAGGAATATCCACGGAGCAGACAAAGGCTTTGCTTTCATTGATTTCCTGCACCGCTTTGGCAAACTGTCCTTCCAGATTCCGGGAAAGCCCTATACCAAATAAGGCATCTACTATAATATCATATTCTTTATTCCCGATTTTGTCTTGCAAAGGACACCCATATTTTTCTATCATTCCACATTGGGCTTTCGTCTCCCCGCTGCATTTTTCCCGGTCTCCAATCAGGCAAAAGTCCACCGCATACCCATGCTGCCGCAAAATACGTCCTGCCGCAATACCATCCCCTCCATTATTCCCGCACCCTGCCACAATAAGCACCTGCATTCCTGGCACAGACCTTTTCTCTATCTCCTCCGCCACCGCAAGCGCCGCCCGCTCCATCAGCACCATCGACGGCATCCCGAAATGCTG
Organism: Lachnospiraceae bacterium; assembly: GCA_011958945.1. Taxonomy (GTDB): domain Bacteria; phylum Bacillota; class Clostridia; order Lachnospirales; family Lachnospiraceae; genus Kineothrix. The sequence goes on from BLLT01000016.1 coordinate 16,753, forward strand.
GATTGTATTCCTATCATATTCCCTCATTTCCCCTGCCGTAACAATATATCCCTTCTCTAATACGCCCCTTCCTTGTCCTGCTTCCTTTTCCACATTCCCTGTCATACCGATAACCATACCTTTCTTCCGCTGTCACATTTATATAGAAAAAATACGCCAAACCACTGCCCTGGCGTATTTCCCTTCCGTTTCATTATCTATAACCTTGCTGAATATACTGGCTGAAGTTCCCTCAGCCTTCCTTTTTTCCGGCTGCTGCCCTCTTCCGCTGCGCCCTTTCGATTTGTGCCCTCCTCCGTTCTTCCGGATTATACTTCAAATCGAAAATCTCAATAACCTCCGCGCCAAAAATATCATGCATATAAGAATACAGGCTAAAAACCTCCTGCTCATTCTCCGCTTTGCGGATGAGCTTCTTTTTCATTTCAATCCTTATATCTTTGACCCACTCTTCGATTTTATCAATTTCTCTTGTATTTTCAGCAATTTTCTGGTAACAGATGTCCATTGTTATCAACATCAATTTATGGTTAATCTGCGCAATTTCCTCCGGCAGCAGCCTAAGTTCCCTTGCATAATCCTCCAGCCGTTCATTACATTCATTGATCAGCCGTCTGTTGTCCTCCATTTTTTTTTCTGTCGCCGCATCCGGATTGCCGCCCGATAAATCCGCCATTTCCATAATCTCTGTCATCAGCTTTTTCTTTACCTTACGGATATCCTTTGACTCTGTGTTCAGCTTTCCCTGCCGCTTAATCAGTTCATTTAATTTTACTTCCCCCCGCTGTACCTCCGCCGGTATTTCTGTCTGTGCCTGTGTAAAAAGCTGATGCCATTTATTATCCAATGTCAGCAGCGGAATCTCTTTCCCCGCCAACGCTTCCTTGAATGCATTTTCTGAATGTGCCATAACACTTCTCATGCCCCTTCCATATAACCTGCCAACTTATTTTTCTATTACTTCTCCTTCTGAAATCTGTTAATATTATAAGACAGCTTCATCAGGCTGTCGGACAGATGGACATTTTCAACTTGTATCCCCTCCGGCACTTTTAAATCCACGTGGGCAAAATTCCAAATTCCCTTAATCCCATACGAAATTAACCGCTCCGCAATTTCTGCTGCCTCTGTTTTCGGTACGGTAAGCACAGCTATATCAATATTATTTTCGCGTACGAACTGTCCCATATGATCCATGCACTGTACTTCGATTCCCCTTATCTTTTTTCCGTAAAGTGCCGGATTAACATCAAAAACTCCTTTAAATAAGAAACCTCGCCGTTCAAAATCCACATAATTGACCAATGCCTGCCCCAGATTGCCGGCTCCAATAATGATCAGATTATGCTTCTGGTCAAGCCCCAGTATTTTCCCGATTTCTTCATAAAGGAACTCCACATTATACCCGTATCCCTGCTGTCCAAACCCGCCGAAATTATTCAAATCCTGACGGATCTGGGAAGCTGTGACCTGCATAATATCGCTCAGTTCCTGAGATGACACCCTCTCTGTTCCTTCATCTTTGAGTTCACCCAAATATCTAAAATACCGCGGCAGGCGGCTGATAACTGCCTGTGAAATGTCTTTTTCCAACACGCTGCTGCCCCCTATATCAGTAATTACCCTTTATTATATAAGACTGTTAAAATAATGTCAAATTCTTCTTTGGCATTCATTCAAGTTCAGCAGAAATGTTACCCATCAGTTCCCAAGCAGCATCCCGTTCCTGCTTTTGCTCCGGTGACAACTCCTCGTACTCGCACAGCATGGGATGTTGTCTCGCCACATCGTTGCGGAAAGAACCATAACTCCAATTGTAGAAAGTATAAAACCTGAGCCAACGCATATGATCCAGTTTACGGTACATTTCCCTCGTATTTTTTGTATTCTTTGTCTTACAGTATCGTTCATATGCCTTCTTTACCACGGGTGCAGTAAGTTCTGTAATCGTTTCATCCTCCAAAAGAATCCTTGTTTTCATCAAGAGATGATCCGCCGCTACAATTTTAGACTGCCTGTGGAGATCATCCAGTTCATTCCACCCCAATGTAGGGTAGGAAACAGAACGCCTGAAGATATCATTAATCATGATAGCCGCTTTATTCAAATCCGTACGGATAATTTGCTGTGTCGTATAAATATCCTCATTCGCCCCAAAATAAGATATTCCAGGAACTTTCCAGCTGCTGCGCAGGTCAATGCGGCCGCGGATTCTATAATATTTATTCAAGGTCCAGAAAGCGCTCCAGCCGTTTTGCTCATCATCCTCACAGATGATAATTCGGTCGGCCCGTTCCAGGATGGACGGATTCCCGGTCCAGGTTTCCTTATGAAAAATCAGGGAATCCTTCCTTTCGGATTCTTCATCCAGGGAAAACAGTTCGCCCAAACGGTAATGTATTGACAAGAATTCCTTGGCATCGCCAAAAATATGATACGCCACATGCTGTTCTATGGAAATAATGTTGGTTAATATAGCCCGCTCCAGAATACTGGTTCCATAATTCCCAAACCCAATCAGCACAATTGTATTTTCATGTTTACATAATGGTTTGGAACGCCAATACTGTCTGGCACAACATTCATAGCTGTGAAAAAAGTAAATATTTCCTGAAAGTTTGTCCTGTCCGTTCGTTGTTCTCGCATAGACTTCTACCGGCAATTCATGGAGATTGATTGCCCGCTTGTTGATACCGATATCATTTTCCTTCAGAAAGAAAATCTTGCATTCCGCTCCAACCTTCTTCTTTTTGTCCACAATTTTATCCGGCGATACATTTAAATAGATACAGGGGTAATTGGGGATTTCACTCCGGCGGCTTCTCTGCTCCCCATAAATAATCAGTGCATCCGGATCCTCTTTATAGATATTTGCCGCCAAAGTATCCGATTCCACCCCGTAATCCGCAAAATAATACCAGTTTTTATGCCGTTGTAAGCTAAGCAAAAGAAAGGGCATCCCCTCACTGGTGATAAAAGACATCACTGCCCCCAGCAATGTTACCATAATACCTGCGGACAAAAGCAGGAAAATCATCCCAACCACATGCCCTAACGGCGTCACTGGTATCAAGTCTCCATACCCAACCGTAGTTAAAGTTACCAAAGAATACCAGAACGCATCTCCAAAAGTCTGAATCATCGCATCGCTGTTCGCGGATTCCGAACAATACAGGATGATCAGCAGCCCAAAATAAACCAGAGCTATCACTACAGCAAAACGAAGATAGATATTCTTTCTCCCTTTCATATCCCTGTTCTCTCCTTTTCGAAGCAGTTCCAAAGAAATCCCTTCCTAAGCTTCCTTCCCTTCCTAAGCTTCCTTCCCGCCCTACATAAGAGTCAATTTTCATTTGCCGTTCATTTTGCCGGGAATCGGTTTCTCACACCTTTTCCGTTACACAAGAAAGAAATCTCTCCCCGTATTTTTCATATTTGAACTCCCCCACACCTGATACTGCAAGCATTCCTGCCTTTGTCTTTGGTTTTAAAAGGCACATATGTATCAATGTCTTATCGGAAAATACGATATAAGGCGGTACTTTTTCTTCCCTGGCGATTTCTGTCCGCAGAGCCCGCAGCCTTTCGAATAATTTTTCCTCCGCTTCGGTAAATTCCATATCCCCCAGGCCTGAAAGGACGCCTTTTCTCCTTTTCTCCCTCTTTACCTTCGCCGGATGCTCCTGCTCCTTCGCCATCTTCATGGATATCTGCTCTTCCCCCAAAAGCACGGCCTCCGACTTTTCCGTCAGCTTCACAATGGCGTATTCATCATTTGTCACATGCAGATATCCGTACAGCTGCAAGTGGTTGATGACCTTGCGCAGCTTATGAGTCGGAATCTTAGCCAATTCTCCGTAATGGGGATTGGCATCCATACGGTAGCTGCGTATTTTCGCCGTATTCGCCCCATGCACTGTATCCACAATTACCGTTGTCCCAAACCGCTGCCTGCTGCTTTGCACACAGCCCACAATACTTCTTGCAATCTCCGTCACATCCACTGTCTCAAACTGGCTTAGGCAGTTTGTGCAATTTCCGCAATAACCGCTGCCATATTCCCCAAAATAGCGTAAAATATAGTCCCGCAGACAGTCATTTGTAAAACAGTAAAATGTCATTTTTCTCAGCCGCTCCCTGTCACGCTGGGCCACAAGCTGCCTTGTCACTTCATCCAGTTCCTGATTGTCTTTATTATTATCAATAAAAAACTGATTGGTCACCACATCCTGCCCGGCATACAAAAGAATGCATTCCGCCGCTTCCCCATCCCTCCCGGCACGCCCGGCTTCCTGGTAATAGCTTTCCATATTCTTCGGCATATTATAATGTACTACGAAACGCACATCTGACTTGTCAATCCCCATTCCAAACGCGTTAGTGGCCACCATAATCTCTGCCCGGCTGTAAATAAAATCTTCCTGATTTGCCTTCCGCTCAATGTCGGAAAGCCCTGCATGATATTTTGTAACCGAAAAGCCTTCCTCCCCCAGTCTTTCATACACCTCTTCCACATATTTTCTGGTCAGGCAATAAATAATACCGCTCTGCCCCGGATGAAGTTCCAGAAAATTTTTCATAGCCCCATATTTATCCTTCGGAGACTGCACTGCAAAATAAAGGTTAGGGCGGTCAAATCCCGTAGCCACTACCTTAGGGTTTTGGAGCAGCAAAATATCAATGATGTCATCCCTTACCTCCTTCGTAGCGGTAGCCGTAAACGCGCTGATAACCGGCCTTTTCGGAAGCCTTCCGATAAATTCCACTATCTTTAAATAGCTTGGCCGAAAATCCTGCCCCCACTGGGAAACACAATGTGCCTCATCTACCACCAGCATGGAAATATGGGCATGCAGAGCAAAATCAAGAAAGCTGTCCGTAACCAGCCGTTCGGGCGCTACATATATGATTTTATACCTTCCCTCTTTTGCGAAGCCAAGCGCCTTCTGATTCTGCCCGGCCGTCAATGAACTGTTCAGATATGCGGCATGTACCCCTGCCTGGTTCAACCCCTCCACCTGGTCCTTCATCAAAGATATCAATGGGGAAATCACAAGCGTAATCCCATCCATAATAAGGGCCGGAACTTGAAAACATATGGACTTCCCAGCCCCCGTAGGCATGATTCCGAAAGTATCCTGCCCCTCCAATATGCTTCCCACCAGTTCTTCCTGCCCCTCCCGGAAGGAATCATATCCAAAATACTGTTTTAAAATTTTACTCGCCTGACTCATTAAGCTACCGTCATTCCTCCTTCATTCTTACTCGTTTTTCTTATCACACCATTCCTTCAATACACAGCCTCCGCATTTCGCTTTCCTTGCCGTGCATATGCTCCTGCCGTGATAAATCAGCTGGAAATTAATGCGGTTCCAATGCTCCTTAGGCAGCACTTCCATCAATTCTTTTTCCACTTGAACCGGATTCTTCCCCTTCGCCCAGCCTATCCTCCTGGAAATCCGGAACACATGGGTATCCACAGTCACTCCGGGAATTCCATAGGCATCCGCTAAGAATAAAGTCGCGGTTTTTCGCCCCACTCCGGGCAGCTTTACCAAGTCCTCTATCTTTACGGGAACTTTCCCTTCATATTCCTCCCAGATTTTTCCGCAGCATTTTTTCATATTCCGTGCTTTCACCTTATATAATCCGATGCTCTTAATCGCATCTTCCACTTCTCTTTCCGGAGCCTCTATCACTGCTTTCAAATCGGGAAATCGTTTCCACAATCCAGGGAGGATTTCGTCCACTTGCTTGTCCGTACTCTGGGCGCTGAGCATAATTGCCACCAGCAGCTGCCAGTCAGCCGTATGTAAAAAACCATCCTTGGTTACCCCATATTCTCTATCCAGAGTTTGCAATATTTTCTTTGTCTTCTCTTTGGTCATTTTAAATCCTATTTCTCCTAATCGGTGATGCAACAAAGTTTAATTCACAAATCCAAAAAAAATTTCCAAAGACAGATTCTACAAAATCGTCTCCATCCCCACTTTCTGCGGCTTCAACCCACACTTTTCGTAGAACTTCATCGCCGTCTCATTGCAGCTCCATACGTTCAGCGTCACATTATAGCATCCTTCTTTCCTGGCAAATTCCAGCACATAATCATACAAAAATTTTCCGATATGCTGCCCTCTGATGTTTTCATCCACACAAAGGTCATCAATATACAAGGTTTTAATATCTGTCAATATATTATTATTTAGATGTTGCTGGAAAACGCAGAACGCATACCCAAGCACCGCATCGGCCTCATCTACGGCCACGAAAATCGGGCGGCTATCATCCTTTAACATTTCCTTTAACTGTCCATCCGTATATTTCCTGTTATTGTTCCCCTGAAATAAGTCAGGCCTTCCCTTATGGTGAACCATACACACCTGCCGCAGGAGTTCATGAATGCTCCCCATGTCCTTTTCTTCTGCGCGTCTAATTTCCATTATTCTCTCCATTTCTGCGCTGCTTTGGCCAATTCCTGATAACTTACAACACTGCAGCATATTCCCTTATGACCGAGTAGGGAAATGGCTTTTCCCCCTACTCGCCCCCATGCGCCCCAGCGGCTTATTTCCTCTGCACGGGGCTGTGCATACAAAGAAAGCAGGAATATCTTCAGCCTTCCGTATTCAAGCGGCTAAGTTTTGCCGCTTGATCCGCCGCAATGCAGGCATCCAATATTTCCTGGATATCCCCGTCCATAATCTTATCCAATTTGTATAAAGTCAGGTTAATCCTGTGATCCGTCACCCTTCCCTGCGGGAAATTGTAAGTCCTGATTTTCTCCGAACGGTCACCGGTACCAATCTGGCTGCGGCGCAGTTCCGCTTCCGCATCATGCGCCTTTTGCTGTTCAATATCGTATAATTTTGCACGGAGCAATGCAAAGGCTTTGGCTTTATTCTGCAGCTGGGATTTTTCCGTCTGGCTGTATACCACTATCCCAGTAGGATAATGGGTCAGACGCACTGCGGAGTCAGTAGTATTCACGCATTGGCCTCCATTTCCCGAAGCCCTCATAACATCGATTCTTATATCCTTTTCATCAATGACCACATCCACCTCTTCCACTTCCGGCATTACGGCCACTGTTATGGTGGATGTATGAATACGTCCGCCGGATTCCGTTTCCGGCACACGCTGCACCCGGTGCACACCGCTTTCATATTTCAATTTAGAATAAGCGCCCTGGCCGGAAATCATAAAGTTCACTTCCTTCATCCCCCCGATGCCGATTTCATCCACATTCAAGGTTTCCACCTTCCAGCGCTGGCTTTCCGCATAATGTACATACAAGCGGTACATTTCCGCCGCAAAAAGAGCCGCTTCATCGCCGCCTGCCCCTGCCCTGATTTCTACGATAACATCCTTATCATCATTGGGGTCTTTGGGAAGCAGAAGGATTTTCAATTCCTGTTCCAGTTCTTCCACCCTCTTCCTGGACGATGCCAACTCTTCTTTCAGCATCTCCCTCATCTCTTCGTCATTTTCCCCTTCCAACATGGAAATGCTATCTTCCACATCCTGTTTACATTTTTTATACTCTTTATATGCCTCTACGATAGGCGTCAAATCGCTCTGTTCCTTCATCAGCGCCCGGAAACGCTCCTGATTATTCGTCACAGTAGGTTCTCCCAATTCGCCCATAATTTCTTCAAAACGTATCAGCAAATCTTCCAATCTGTCAAACATATCTATCCTTTCTACCGCATAATGCGGATTTTCCATAACAGTTTAGCCAGCGGCTTACTGCTACGGCCTTCCTTTCCCCATATCATTGCACAGCCCGGCTCTCCCGCTCCAACCGTATACCACCCGGTCCAGCCCTGCGAAATCTTTCACCACCGTCACATCCCGGTAGCCGTCCGATTCCATGATATGGCTCACTTCCTTTGCCTGGTCATACCCTATTTCGAAAAATAAATAGCCGCCCCCTTTGAGAAATCCACGGGCATCGGAAGATATCCTCCGATAAAAGAAAAGCCCATCCTCTTTCCCGTCCAGAGCCTCCCTTGGCTCATAGTCCCTCACCTCTTCCATCAGGGAAGGGATAACCCCTGTGGGGATATAAGGGGGGTTAGAGACAATCACATCATATTTTCCTTCCACATTCTCGAATAAATCGCTCTTAACAAAACGAAAAACTGCCCCTTCCGATTCTTTTTCCGTGCCATCCTGTTCCATCAATTTCGCTCCATTTTCCTTTGCCACTGTCAAAGCCTCCTGGGAAATATCCGTGCCCACTCCGGTACAGCCATTGGAATAATGCAGCAGACTTAGCAAAATACACCCTGATCCGGTACACATATCCAGGATTTTCATGCCATCATGAAGATGCCGCAAAACCTCTTCTACCAGAATCTCCGTATCCTGCCTGGGAATCAATACGTGATTGTTTATCCGGAAAACAAGCCCCATAAATTCCTGTTCCCCGGTAATGTGCTGCAGGGGAATATGCATCTTCCTCTTTCCAATATATTCCCGGTAAAGGTTTTGCTCCCCTGCCGGTACTTCCCTGTCTCCATGAACCAGCAAATCATTCCTGTCTGTATGGCATACATGCTCCAGCAAAAGCCGGGCATCCAGCTTATTTTCTTCTATCCCGGCCTGGGCCAGTTGGCTTACACCGTAATCATATACCTCTTTATAATTCATCAGTCCTGTCTTCTGCCTCTGCCGCCTTTTCTGAAGTTTCCTTTTTCACGGTTTCCTTTTCCGGAACTTCTGCCACTATCTCCAAAGCCCTGTTTCCATCTGATATTCCGTCAGTCCACGCTTCCCCGTTGGCTGCACCTGCCGCCGGTATATCCTTTCTTATCACATTCCTGTCCGCATCCGCCACCTGCAAATTACTCTTTGTGCCCTTCCTGTCCATATCTGCCTTAACTCGATCATCAGTCTGTGCATTTTCCTGCTTACTTACTGATACCGGCTCTTCCTCGTTTTCTCCCTCTTCCTCTTCCAACGGCCCGTCCACCAGCCAGGAATCATCAATTTCATACCCAAAGGTATCCTTCAAATATGCTTTCCAGTCAAAAATAGCCTCTACCGATGCGATGGCCACCTGGATCATCTCTTCATCCGGCTCCTTTGTGGTCAGTCTCTGCAGCAGCATACCTGGGGCGGACAAGAGATTTACGAAAAAGTTGTCGCTCCTTCCCGCCAACCGGATGATTTCATAGGAAATCCCAGCAATCACCGGGATTAGGGCTATCCTTAAGAGGACACGCAATGCCGGCTGCTCCACGCAGATAAAGAAAAAAACGATAATGCTGACAAACACTACAAAAAACATAAAGCTGGTTCCGCATCTCTTATGAAGCCTGGAACTGCGCATCGCATTATGCACGGTCAACGGACGCCCTTTTTCAATACAGTTTATGCATTTATGCTCCGCCCCATGGTACTGGTACAGGCGCTTAATATCCTTCATCATGGCAATCGCCACTATATACCCTACAAAAATAAGAATCCGAATCAACCCTTCTATTATGGTCATTACAGATACATTGCGGATATATTCTTCAAACAAAGAAGTAATATAATATGGCAGTACCATAAAAATTGCCACAGCCAACACGATGGAAAGCGCCGTCACAATACCCATCATCACATTTTCCGCTTTTTCTTTAAATAGCTTTTGAAAAACCTTATCGGTGGCCGTCTCCGTCGCTTCCTCATCCTCGTAAAAGGATACGGAATGGTTCAAGGTTCTCATCCCCAGAATCATAGAGTCGAGGAAATTGAAGACACCACGGATAAATGGCATCTTTTTCAACGCACTGCCATCCATGACGCCCTTATACACATCCACCTCCACGTCGATGTCTCCATCGGGCTTACGTACGGCCACTGCATATTCATCTTTATTTTTCATCATCACGCCTTCCAGCACTGCCTGTCCGCCAATGCCGGAATAACGCCCGCCTTTATCTCTTCGCATATCGCTCCATGCCCTTTCGATTTCATATTAAATAAGGTTGAGATATTCACCTCAACCTTTTTAAGCAAATTATTCGCAACCCTGTTAATTCTTTACGCCGTATTTCTTGTTGAACTTATCAATACGCCCGTCAGCCCTTACCGTCTTCTGCTGGCCGGTATAGAACGAATGGCATTTTGAGCAAACTTCAACGTGAATCTCCGGTTTTGTGGAACCTGTTACAAAAGTATTGCCGCAGTTGCATGTTACAGTTGCCTGATAGTACTTGGGATGGATTCCTTCTTTCATCTTTTTCACCTCTCTATAGTAAAATCTTTCTGCGTTCTTATCTTTAAAATAAGCCCTCGCCGTTGATACTAACCAAACAGCTTTTTTATTGTAGCACAACTTATTCCTCCGTGCAAGACTTTTCTTTAAGAACTTATCAAGAACTTTTGCGGTATTTCCAGGAACTTTACTAGATAAACTTAATCTTCTTCACAATCTGGACGAATTCCGCGTTATTCCTCGTTTTGGAGAATATATCCAGTATCTTGTCTACCGCCTCTTCCGGCTTCAGCCCGTTCAACGCTTTGCGCATAATATTAATCGCCTCCTGCTCTTCCGGGGCCAGCAGCAAATCTTCCCGTCTGGTGCTGGATTTGGGAATATCAATGGCAGGGAATACCCGGCGCTCCGACAGTTTTCTGTCCAGAACCAGTTCCATATTGCCCGTTCCTTTGAATTCCTCATAAACCACATCATCCATCTTGCTTCCCGTTTCCACAAGGGCGGTCGCAAGGATTGTCAGGCTGCCGCCGCCGCGCATATTTCTGGCCGCCCCGAAGAAACGCTTGGGCATGTGCAGCGCCGCCGGATCCAAACCGCCCGACAAAGTCCTGCCGCTGGGCGGTACCGTAAGGTTATAAGCCCTGGTCAGACGGGTAATGCTGTCAAGCAGTATCATAACATCCTTTTTATGTTCCACCAGGCGTTTCGCCCGCTCGATTACCATTTCCGATACTCTCTTATGATGTTCCGGCAGTTCATCAAAGGTGGAATAAATGACTTCCACATTGGGTCCTTCAATGGCCTCTTTGATGTCCGTAACTTCTTCCGGCCTCTCATCAATCAAAAGGATAATCAAATGCACTTCCGGTGAATTTTTCTTAATCGACTTGGCCACTTCTTTTAACAAAGTAGTCTTTCCTGCTTTAGGCTGGGATACAATCATACCCCTCTGCCCTTTTCCCACAGGGCTGATCAAATCCATAATACGCATGGCCACAGAAGCCCCCGGCGTCTCCAGGTTCAGACGCTCATTGGGGAAAATCGGCGTCATATCTTCAAAATTACACCGGCGCATAGCTACTTCCGGAGTATAGCCGTTGATGGTCTTTACATATAATAATGCACTAAATTTCTCGCTCTGGGTCTTAATCCTGGTATTCCCCTCCAGAATATCCCCTGTTTTCAGATTGAAGCGGCGTATCTGGCTGGGTGCCACATATACATCGTTTTCCCCGGGGAGATAATTCTCACAACGGATAAAACCGAAACCATCCGGCATTACTTCCAAAATGCCGTGAGCCGTAATGCCGCTGTCCAGATCTGCCGGGTACTTCTCTTCTTCCCTTACAAATTTCTGCCCCTCCTGACGGCCGTCGCCCTGGCTGCGGCCCTCATTCAGGTTTCGCCCTTCCCCCGCACCCCGGGGTTCATACTGGGTTCTCCTGCCTTCGTTCTGGTTTCTTCCCTCATACCGGGGTTTTCCTTCCTCGTTCCCCCCTGCCTTTTCCCCGGATGCAGTCCTTTCGCCCGTTACGTTCTTCTCTTCGCTTCGCCTAGGGCTTTCCGCCGTTCTTTTACCCTCCGCAGCATTTCGGGGTTCATGGCCTTTTTCCGCACTTCTTTTTCCCGGGGTCTTTCGCTCTTTCACAGGATTTTCCTGCACCGCACTTATGCCCTCTATCTCTTTCGGCACATTTTTCTCTTTCTCATCCTCTAAAAGCATGGCTTCTATTATTTCCGCCTTTTTCATCCCGGATGTTCCCTTAATCCCCCTTGCCTTGGCGATTTCCTTCAAATCCACAAGTGCCAATGATTCATATTTTTCTCTCATAAACTTCCTCCGTTTCCTTTTCACCGGACAAACAGTATATTCCTATGTAACAGTAAGTCTACATCCTATTTCAAATTTCTAACTCAATTCTTTCGTTACTGGGGTTTTATATCTGATATGTGAATGGAATTGCTTATTAAACACTATCTGCTGCTACCCATTATACAACAGGTTTTGGAAAATAGGAAGTCCTTTTTTACAATTTCCGGTAGGAACTGATTTCAGATTACCGTTAAAAATTATGCACTCCATGGGTTTGATCTATCGAATTTTTGCCGCGCTCATTCCCTGTTTATCGTATCCACCACCGTCATCCTCCCAATCTGCTTCGCCGGTCCTGTCACTGCCAGGCACACAGAGGCCAGCATAACCAGCACGATTACAAGCAATTCCCATCCGGGGATGCTCCATGCATCTCCCCATTTGGAGCTTACAAGGGATTGGAATAAAGTTTTGTTAAGGGGCAGCCCGATGGCGCAGCCCAAAGCGAGCCCGAAAACCGTATAGGTCATCGCCTCCCCCAAAACCATCCGCAGCAATTGCCGCACGCTCATTCCAACAGCGCGCATTGCCCCATATTCCTTCATCCTCGACGACACGCTCATTGCAATGCTGTTCATAATGTTGAAAAAACCAATCAAGGCAATCACTGCCAAAAATCCATACAAAAATACTGACATGGAATAGGTTGCCCCTTTTACGTTCCGGTTTTTCATCCGTCTATCCGAAAATATAACGCCCGATTCGCATGCGTCTTCCATTGTTTTGCGTATTTCCAGTACCTGGGCATCAGAAGCCCCCTGATAAAGCTGCACATCCAACACATTGTACCCCTCTTCCCCTGTCATTTCCCGGAACAGTTCTTCCGAGCAGATTATCATATCCGTAATACTGCCCGTATTGCTATCCACCCCATAACTGTAGGGAACATCTCCCAATATTCCGGCTATGGGAACTTCCCGTTCCTTTCCGCCTGCCATTATCCTCACACTGCTTCCCACTGCCAATATATTCCCATTCCTAAACACGGAAAGAGCCCCCTTTCCTTCCACCGCGTCCTGAACATTCCCCTCCATAAGAGAGTCCTCTGCCCACCGGAACTGCTGTTCATCATAAGTAATAACGGTTATCGGCCTTTCACTGCCCGACAGCACAAATTCCCCATAACTACGCCCAAATACACATTTCACTCCCGGATATTCCCTTATTTTGCCAGCCAGGCTCAAAGGTATTTGATTAGTATGATCCCCTTTATAGATATAAATATCCGGCGCTGACGGACGAAGGGGCGTGACCGCGTGATGCATAAAATCAATGGCTGTACTAAAAGCAAGGAACAGGATAATGCTGAAAGCAAAAGAACCTGTGATGAGAAAAAAGTTCTTCTTGCTGCCGGTTGCATGATGAACCCCCAGTGCCGTATCCACTTTGAAAAGCCATGTATTCGCCGTTCTTTTCACCGCCTGTACAGTACCTGCATTCCCCGAAACCGCGGTCAGAGGGGATACTCCTGATGCCCGTTTTGCAGGAGATCCTGCTGCCAGAAGAACCGTAACAAGCCCTACCAATACCCCGGCAGCAATCCCCATCCAGCTGATTCCAAATACCGGAAGTCCATCAAAAAATCCTGGGCTTAAATGCCGCAGCATTCCGCACAGCAGCCATATAACAAAGATACCTGCAAACACTCCATAAGGAATCGCCGTTTTGCACCAGCTAAGGGCCTCCCTCCGCACAAACCGGATCACCTGTTTCCCGGTTGCCCCAAGGCAGCGCATCATGCCAAAAAATTCTGTCCGGCGTGCAATACTGCTGTTCATGCTTGCTGTAATCATAAGAATCCCTGCAATTACTACCAGCACGGACAGCACTGCGGCTACAAAATAAAATTGCATCAAATAGGAATCCCTGCTCTGGAACATGAGCATAAGAACCTTCGCATTCTGTCTCACTTGTTCCAAACCCAAACCAAACTGGCTGCTTATCTCATCAATTGCCTGCTGGATATTGCAAAACGGCCGGAATTTAACATAATAAAACACTTCCCCAGCATCTTTGCATTCTTCCCCATACAATGCCGCAAACCCTTCCGCGTTCAGAAAAATACAAAAAGCATCCAGTTCCGCTGTCAGTGCCGTGTTTTTGGCAATTCCCGTAACCCTGTATTTCTTTATCTCCCCTTGGGGAGTGGACATTTCAAAAGTATCCCCTATTTCCATCCCCAAACGGACTTTTATATTTTCATTAATGACAGCCTCATTATCCATTTCAGGAAATGTTCCCTCCACAACCCTGGCATCCGGAATCATTTCCTGAAATTCCTGATCAAAGCCGCAAATTCCGGTTTCGGTCTCATTTATCCGATACCCGTCTTTTAAGTGATAGTTCAATGTTCCGTACCTGGCAACCGCTTCTACTTCCGGGCGGGCTTTTAAGAATTCCCCCTGCTCTTCATCCACCGAAAATGCTGCATGCCAGTTCCCGTCCGTTTCCTTTGCCTGCATTAGCTGGAGGCGCATCTCCATATCTGCCATACCAAAGATTACCGTGACAAGAAATACGGATAATACAATACAGAAACGGGTCATCCGGTTTTGCCTGCGGTGCTGCTTTGCCGATATTTTGATTAATTCAAGATAATGTTTCATTCTTCTGCACCTCCCAGTTCCTTAAGCATCCCATCATTAACCCGAAACACCCGATCCGACGATGCGGCCAGATTCATATTGTGGGTTATCATCAAAACGGTCTGCAAATAATGCCTGGATGCCTTGCATAGAAGATCCATCACATCCTGGCTGTTCTTAGAATCCAGATTTCCGGTGGGTTCGTCCGCCAGGACAAGAAACGGCCGGGTAATAAGCGCACGGCCGATTGCCACCCTCTGCTGCTGCCCGCCGGAAAGCTGCCCTGGAAGATGCTTTCGCCTATCCGCCAGCCCCAATATCTCCAGCATTTCATCCACATGTTCCTGATCCGGCTTTTTCCCATCCAGCAAAAGCGGGAAAATCATATTCTGCTCCACATTGAGTTCGGGAATCAGATGAAAAGACTGGAAGATAAACCCGATATTTCTCCTGCGGAAAATTGTCCGCTCGTTCTCCCCCATGGCAAACAAGTCTTTTCCATTCAGGAACACCTTTCCTTCCTCCGCTTGATCTAACCCTCCCACACAGTTTAAAAGAGTACTTTTCCCCGAACCGGACTCTCCTACAACAGCGCAAAATTCCCCTCTGCATACAGAGAATGTAACTTTCTTTAATGCTTCCACACGTGCTTCTCCTGTTCCGTAAACCTTACTCAGATTTTCTACCTTTAGTAATTCCATATTCAATCTTATTCCCTGCCTTTCTATAAGTAAAAAGAATTGGCCCAGCGGCGTCATTTCCTATAAGAAAAATAATAGCATCTCCATCTTACATTCCGGTGAATAAAAGCTTACAGATTAGAAAGCTTCACTCTGCGCCCAAAGCCCTGTTATTGCAAAACCGTCACCTGGGAAAAGCTATCCGAAAAATGCTCCCTTCCCCCAATACGCTCTCCACAGACAAACTCCCCCCCTGTCCTTCCACAATTGCTTTTGCCAACGCTAACCCCAGCCCTACTCCCTGCCTGTTGCCAGATGAACTACTGCGATAAAACTGTTTAAAAATATGAAAGATATCCTTTTGTGCAATTCCGCATCCATTATCCTCTACCGTCAAATAGAAAGCGGCCGGTTTTTCTTCCCAGCATATACGGATGACCCCTCCTGCCTCCGTGTATTCAAGGGCATTTTTGACAAGATTCCCCACTGCTTCTTTTGTCCACTCCCAGTCACAGCACCATATTGCCTCAGGCCGCCCTTGCATCAATATTTTTTTATTCTCCCGCCCAGCCCTCTCTGACAAATCGTTCACCGCCTGCTCCACCAGTTCACCTACCGGACACTTGATTTTTTCAAAAACAATATTCCCTGTATCCAGCCGCGCCATTTTGAGCAAAGATTGGATGAGCTGTTCCATACGCTCCAGAGACTGCATGGATTTCCGGGAAAAATTTATTACCGCCTCCTCATTTCCAGGCTCGTCCATAATAATTTCCATATACATATTCAATGCTGCAAGAGGGGTTTTTAACTGATGGGAAATATTGGATATCATATCCTTTAGAAATGTCCTGGCTTTTTGTTCCGTCTCATTTCTGGCCTGCAAAGACTGGGCCAGCTGTTCAATGCTTCCAAACAATTGGTAAAGAGCCCCTGTATATTCCGCTGGCAGATGTTTCCCGAACCGGTTTTTTGCATATTGGGAAATCACCTGCTCTGCCTCTTCATAAATCCGCTCCCTGCGCCGAAAAAAGAGCGCGGCTCCAGTCAGTATGATTGCCCCAAACAAGATTTCCATACACACTGACAGGAAAAAAAGCGGAACTAATATCTGTGCCGTAAGAAGCAAGCAGCTTTGTGTTCCTTCCACATGGCCGATGGCTCTCATCAGTTTTTCCCCTTCTCCGGTTACTTCTGTTTGATTCCAGGCCAGAGCCACTACCGCTGGCGGAACATCCTCTTCCAGCAGGTAAGAAGCGGCGGCAAGCTCCCGCTTCACGAGATTTTTTTGGAAAACCCACGCCTGAAAGACGCTGCAGACTCCTGCGCAGCATACTTGCAGCACTAAAATCCCTGTCAGTAAAAGATAAAACCTCCGTGTCTGTTTTTCATGCAAGAACTTCAAACCATTCACTCCCTCCACTGATAACCAATCCCCCGGACCGTTTTCAAATGCTCCGGACAGGATGGATTCTTCTCCAATTTTTCCCTAAGGCGGTGGATATATACGGACAAGGTATTATCATCCACAAAGCTTCCGCTCCCGTCCCACAGCCTGTCCAGAATCATGCTCCGGGTAAGGACTCTCCCGCTGTTATTTAGCAGCAGGCATAAAAGCCTGTACTCCGCCCCTGTAAGTTCCAGCGGCTCCCCATTTAAGAATGCCCTGCCCTCCACAAGATTTACCAACAGTTCCCCTGAGCAAAACACCTCTTCCCTGCCCCCGCTATCCCCCAGATTACTGCGCCGCAGCAGCGCACGGATACGGGAACACAGTTCCCCAAGTTTAAACGGCTTTGTGATATAGTCATCCCCTCCGCCATCCAGCCCGCGGATTATGCTTGTCTCCTCATCGGATGCTGTCAGGAAAATAATCGGAGTCCGATTTCCGGCTTTCCGCAGCTTCTCGCACAGCACAAAGCCACTGCCGTCCGGCAGCGTCACATCAAAAAGAAAGAGGTCAAAGCCGGTATGCCCTGCCACCAGCTTTTCTGCCTCCCTTATGGTTCCTGCAACCTCCAGGTCAAATCCATTTTTCTTTAAAGAATACATCAGGCCGTCCACCAGGCTGAAATCATCTTCAAGAAGCAGCAGCTTATACAAATGAAATACCTCCTTAAATTCTGAGATCCTATCCACAAGAAATATGTTCACACAACCCCTTCATAAAGTCCGGGATAATCCACAACAAAGAAATTTTCTTATTCATTATACACGATTTTCAAAGGAGATTTCCTTACAAAAATGTAAGAATTCTTGTAACAGTTCAGCCCAGGACTTTGCAC
>BLLT01000017.1 GCA_011958945.1 Lachnospiraceae bacterium
GCTTACAACGCTGTGGCGTAATTTCCTATAATGTAAAAAAGAGGACAGCCTTCGCCATCCTCTTCTCATTTCAAATCATTCAATTATTCAGCAGCCTCTGTAGTTTCAGCGGCATCCGCTGCACCTGCACCATCCGTAATATCTGCATACATGAAGTACCAGTATCCGTAAGGTGAATGCCAGGAGCCTGTAATCTTATCGCTCTGCAGCCAGAAGTCATTGTAGTAAGCAATCGGGATACAAGCTGTTTCTTCCATCAGAATATCCTCTGCTGTATGAAGAGCTTCAGAACGCTCTGCTGCATCCAATGTAGTTCTGGATGTGTCCATAGCAGCATCGTAATCAGCATTGTTAAACTTACCATCGTTGTTGCCGTTTGTGGAGTATAACAAGTCTAACATATTGGAAGGATCGCTGTAGTCGCCAACCCAACCGTTACGAACCACATCATATTCACCGTTACGGCGCATAGGTGTGAAGCTGGACCATTCTACGATATTTACCTGAAGGTCAATCCCCAGTTCTGCCCATGCCTGCTGTAAATACTCGGCTACTACTTTGTGATACCCTGCATCATTAGTTGTATAGGAAATTGACGGGAAACCTTCTCCGTTAGGATATCCGGCTTCTTCCATCAAAGCTTTAGCTTCTTCTAAGTTAGCCTCAAAATTCGTGGTGTCAATATAAGCGTTTCCGCCGTTTGCCTTGTCGATAAACGGAGTGCCGTCTGTATCAGTCCAGCCAGGACCCATGAAGTTGCCGGCTGCTGTATATGTTCCCTGCATCAAAGTACCGCCCACATATTCGCGGTCGATAGCCAGGCTCAGCGCACGGCGCACTTTTGCATCTGCAAATGCTTCATTGTTCAGGTTCAGGCTGATGTAGTAAGTACCGATAATCGGGTCTACATAGAAATCGCCATTCCCTTCCAGGCTGGGAATTTCTTCCGTAGGAACATCCTTGATGAAAAGAACTTCTTCTGTCTGGTAAGCGCTGTAAGCAGCATTGGAATCTTCAATCAAAGCGAACTGAATACCGTCCAGTTTGATTGCATCCGCATTCCAGTAGTTCGGGTTCTTGCTGAACAGGATGTGAGAACCTTCTACCCATTCCGTCATATAGAAAGGACCATTGGATACATAAGTCTCCGGTGCAATTGCCCATGCATCGCCGTTAGCTTCTACTGTAGCCTGCTGTACCGGGCTCAATGTTGCAAATGCTGCAAGGCTTCCGAAATAGGAGCAAGGAGCATTTAATGTAACAACCAAAGTCCTGTCGTCTTCTGCAACCACTTGAAGTGCATCCAGGTTTCCTCCAATCGCATCTTCGTAACCAGCTACCATACTAAGTACGGTTTCTGCATAAGGAGCTGCTACGTTAGGATCACATACACGTTTCCAGCTGTAAACAAAATCATTTGCTGTCAAGTCACTTCCATCAGACCATTTCAGCCCTTCCCTTAAATGGAATGTCCATGTAAGGCCGTCTTCCGAAGTCTCCCATGATTCTGCCTGTCCGGGAGCAAGCTGTCCGTCCTGGTCAACAACCAAGAGACATTCGAATGCATGAAGCAGCATATTGCCGCCGTCTACTGCACTGTTAAGTGCCGGGTCAATAGTTTCAGGGTCAGGTCCAATCTGAACCTTCAAGATTTTGCTGCCATCGGATGCAGCCGGTGCTTCTGCCTCTGCATCTTCTGCCTCTGCATCTTCTGCCGGTGCTTCTGCCCCGTCATCTGCGGCAGGTGCTTCCGCAGCCGGTTCCTGTGCCGGAGCCGATTCGTTTCCGGAACCGCCGCAGGCTGTCAGGCCGGCAACCATAACAGCTGCCATCAAGAGTGCTACTACTCTCTTTTTCATAGTTTTTCCTCCTCTTTGAATTGGAATATTAAATAGTATATAAACATTACGCCTACCTAAGAAAACTTTATGGTATTTGTAGCTGTCTATCAAAATTATTCTATGCTGCATTATCATCTATAATTTTGCGGCATAAGGGCAAAATTTTTGCCCTGTCTTTACCTTTTACTGGCATTTTTCAAAATGGTGGCAAGCCACATAATGGCCGGAAGAAACTTCTCTCCACTCCGGCACCTCTGCCGCACACCTCTCATTAGCATACGGACATCTCGTCCGGAATCGGCATCCGGAAGGCGGGTTCAACGGACTGGGAACATCCCCTTCTAATACAATACGGCTGCTTTCCTTTGCCACCTTGGGGTCCGCAATAGGAATCGCGGAAATCAGGCTCTTCGTATAAGGATGCAGGCTGCGGGTGGTCAGTTCATAGCTGTCGGCCAATTCCACCATTCTTCCCAGATACATAACACCTATCCGGTTGGATATATGTTTAACCACGGATAAATCATGGGCAATAAATAAATAGGTCAATCCCATGTCCTCCTGCAAGTCTTCAAACATATTGATTACCTGGGCCTGGATGGAAACATCCAGCGCGGAAATCGGCTCATCGCATACAATGAATTCCGGATTTACTGCCAATGCCCTGGCAATGCCGACCCGCTGTCTCTGCCCCCCGGAAAATTCATGGGGATACCGGTTGGCATGTTCGGAATTAAGCCCTACCCTCCGAAGCATCTCTATAATAATATCATAGCGTTCCTGTTTATTCGCTGCCAATTTATGGACGTCAATAGCTTCCCCCACAATATCGCCTACCGTCATACGTGGGTCCAGACTGGCGTAAGGATCCTGAAATACAATCTGCATCCTCTTCCGATAAGGCAGCATATCTACCGAAACCTTATTTTCCACATCAAAAATTACCGTTCCGTCATAGGTGAACTTCCCGCCGGTGGGTTCATATAACCGGAGCAGCGTACGCCCTGTAGTTGTCTTTCCACAGCCCGATTCCCCCACAAGGCCAAGGGTTTCCCCTCTATTGATATAAAAAGAAACATCGTCTACCGCCTGCACATATTTCTTATTTTTGCCGAAACCGCCGGCCGGGAAGTACTGGCGTAAATGCTCTACTTGCACTAATTTGTCACTCATTTGCCGCTCCTCCTTCCATCTCCTCCTTCTGGTTCAGCCAGCATTGTGTATAGTGAGTCTCGCTGAAAGTCGTCACAGGAGGCATTTCCCTTAGACAAATTTTCATGCATTCCTCACAGCGGGGGGCAAATGGACATCCCTTGGGAGGGTTCAGCATATCCACCGGAGTTCCCTCTATGGGAACAAGCCTCTCATGCTCTTTTGTATCCAGTCTCGGAATGCTGCGGATCAGCCCCTTCGTATATTGATGCTTCGGATTATAAAAAATATCTTCTGCCGTACCGTATTCCACGATTCTTCCCGCATACATAACGGCAATCCTCTCACACATGCTCGCTACCACACCAAGGTCATGGGTAATCATGATAATCGCCATCCCCAGCTTTTCTTTTAACTCCATCATAAGTTCCAGAATCTGGGCCTGAATCGTCACATCCAAAGCCGTGGTGGGCTCATCTGCAATTAACAGCTTTGGTTCACAGGCCAGGGCAATCGCTATCATCACACGCTGGCGCATACCGCCGGAGAGTTCATGGGGATACTGTTTCAGTCTTTTTTCCGGTTCGTTGATACCTACCAGTTCCAACAGTTCCTTTGCCCTTTCGTGAGCCTCTTTTTTCTTTTTATCCGTATGAAGCAAAACTACTTCTTCTATCTGATTTCCTATGGTATAGACGGGATTTAGGCTGGTCATGGGATCCTGGAAAATGATAGACACCTCATTTCCCCTGATTTTCCTCATTTCCTTTTCCGTCATTGTCTCAATCTCATGCCCGTTAAACCAGAGCGTACCGCCTAAAAGCTTACCCGGATGCGCTGTGAGCCCCATCAGGCTATAGGCTGTTACCGACTTGCCGGAGCCGCTCTCCCCTACTATTCCCAGGACTTCCCCTTCCTCCAGCATAATGGAAACGTCATTTAACGCCTTTACCTCTCCCGCCGGAGTAAAGAAAGAAAGCCGTTCATTTTTTATATCCACTAATTTTCTGACATTCTGTTCTTCTGCCATTTTTATACGCTGCCTTTCCTATTTTTTTAATTTAGGGTCAAATGCATCCCTAAGGCCGTCTCCCAACAAGTTAAAGCTTAAAATAATCAAGCTAATCAATGCTGCCGGAATAAACAGCAGATGGGGATATGTATTCAATCCGTTAATCGCTTCACTGGCCAGGCTTCCCAAAGAAGGAAGCGGAACCGCAACACCCAGGCCCAAAAAACTTAAAAAGCTTTCCGTAAAAATGGAAGAAGGGATTTGAAGCGTGGTAGTTACAATCAGCGTTCCGATACAGTTGGTCAGCAGATGCTTTTTAATAATCTTCCCGTTGCTCACCCCTAATGCCCTGGCTGCCGTCACATATTCGCTTTCCTTAAGCATAAGCACCTGGCTTCTCACCATCCTGGCCATGCCTACCCAATAAAGCAGGGCAAATACGATAAAAATACTAATTAGGTTCGTTCCCACCGTCCTTATCCAGCCAAATCCGGGAACCTCCGTCAGCCCTTCCATAGGCGCTTTTAACGCAAAGGATAACAATACAATCAATAAAATATCCGGTATGGTATAAATAATATCCACGATACGCATCATGACCAAATCTACCCAGCCGCCGAAAAATGCAGCAATGGAGCCATATGCGGAACCAATCACAAAAATAATTGCCGTCGCAATCAATCCAACCAGAAGCGAAATCCTGCTCCCCATCATTACCCTGATGGCATAATCACGGCCCAGCTTATCCGTGCCGAAAATATGCGGGAATACCTTTTCCCCGGCCGCCTTCGCTTCCAATTCCTGCTCGGAATACTGCATCGGCTTTAAATTATTCGCCCCTTTCATCTGCTCCTTATAAGAATACGGATAAAAAGAAGGAACAATAAACGAAAATACCATAACGATAAGAATCACCACAATACTAACCATCGCTACTTTATTTTTTGCGAGACGCCTGAAGCCGTCCTTCCAGAAGCTTACGCTCTCCCGCATAATGACAAGGCTTTCTTTTTCTTCCTCCGTAGCAGGAAGGAAATCCTCAGGATTAAGTTTTAGCTGAAAACTCATTGGATTCTGTTTCATTCTCTTCTTCTCTCTCCCTTACTTTAATTTGATTCTGGGGTCTACTATCTTATAAACAATATCAACCAGTACATTCATAACAATAATCAATGTGGCAAGGAAAATGGTCGTTCCCATGATAACCGTATAATCACGGCTGGTGATGGAACCGATAAATTCTCCTCCCAGACCCGGGATTGTAAAAATCTTCTCCACTACAAAGCTTCCCGATAATGTATAGGCTAACATAGGACCTACATAAGTAATAACAGGTAAAATAGCATTTCGCAAGGCATGTTTAAACAAACTAACCACCTGTGACAAACCTTTTGCCCTTGCCGTACGCATATAATCCTGCCCCAGTACATCCAGCATGGAAGACCGTGTGAGCCTCATTATGTATGCCGTCGGATAGAATGCAAGCGCAATGACAGGCATAATATAATGTTTCCAGGAAGTAAGCCCTAAAGTGGGGAGAACCTTCAATTTCACGCCAAGGAAATACATTAATACCGTACAGATTACAAAGCTGGGTACTGCAATCCCGCAGGTTGCTACCACACTGATAAAACTATCCACAAATTTCCCCCGCCGGATGGCCGCTATACAGCCTAAGGGAATGCCGACGCACAATGCAACAAGCACTGAAATCCCGCCTACCCTGGCCGAAACAGGAAATTTATTCTTAATAATGGCCGCTACGGTACGGCCCCTTTGTTTTAAGCTGTCACCGAAATCCCCGTGAAGCGCATCCTTCATATATGTAAGATACTGCTCAAACAACGGCTTGTCCAAGCCATATTTTGCTTCCAGCGCCGCCTGCGCCTGCGGACTAATCGCTTTTTCCGACAGGAACGGCCCCCCTGGCACCATATTCATTAGAAAGAAAGTAATGGTAGCAACTGCCCAAATCGTCACGATTGCCAGACCAATACGTTTTGCAATATACTTTAACATATTTTCAGCTCCTCTTATGCTCTCATTATTCTGAAATCGGATTCTTAGCTTTCCGTCTGCCTTAACGCGTCGGACGGACACATATGCTTGTCCGGCGGACACTGTAGGTAATAAAAAACGGAAAACCTTGGTTTTAACTCCGGTTCCTTATCACACGTTCCATATTTTATCAAAGAATACATTGCTTTGTCAATCGTATTTTATTCGTATCTGTGCGGTAAATGATTCATTTTTTTACATTATTTTGCATTTTACTGCATGAATATTCTTTATCTCTTTACTTTGTTAAACTTTTTTTATATTTATTCATCTTTTTGGAATATTTATTTATTATTATTTCATTAACATTTTTTAAGATTTTTATGGATTTTTTTAAGATTTTAAAAGAAAACAGATGAGACGGGCTTTTACGGTTACATCCTTTCCTTTAACAAACCCATCAATTTCATTTCCCTATTCTCCATTTCATGGATTCTTTTCTATAAAAAACCCCTGTAAATGGCATCCTCACACCATTCACAGGGGTTTCTTCATTCAAAATAACCAGGCAACCTTTGTCTTATGCATTCATCTGCTTCGCCACTTCCTCAGCAAAGTTCTCTTCTTTCTTCTCCAGGCCTTCCCCTGTCTCAAAGCGTACGAACTTCTTAACGGAAAGTTCTGCGTTATTTTCCTTCCCAACCTGGGCGATATACTGCGCTACTGTCTGTTTTCCATCCTCTGCTTTTACATAAGTCTGCTCTAACAGGCATACTTCCTTCAGTTCTTTGTTCAGACGGCCAACTACAGCGCCTTCGATAACCTTCTCCGGCTTTCCAGCCATCTTAGGATCCTGGGCAATCTGTGCCATAAGGATTTCTTTTTCATGTGCCTTATATTCCTCGGAAACATCTGCCGTAGAAACATATTTAGGGGAAAGTGCTGCTACCTGCATTGCAATATTGGTCATCGCTTCTTTCACCGCATCGTTCACCACATTGGTGGCTGCCTCTACGATAACGCCGATTCTGCCGCCGCCATGTACATAAGATACCACACAGCCTTCATTTGCAACTACTTTTTCGAACCTTCTGATATTTAAGTTCTCACCAATCACTGCAACTTTCTCTACCAAAGCTTCTTTTACTGTCTTAGAGGAATCCTCTTTCCAGTTCTCTGCCATAAAAGCGTCCAAATCCGCTGCATCAGAATTTACAGCCTGTGCTGCCACTGCTTCTACGAAGTTCTGGAAATCCGCATTCTTCGCCACAAAGTCAGTTTCGGAATTCACTTCCACAACCGCTGCAACCTTGTCTCCATCCATTGCTACACGGCAAAGGCCTTCTGCTGCAATCCTGCCAGCCTTTTTCTCCGCTTTCGCCTGTCCGTTCTTCCTTAAAAAATTCAACCGCTGCATCCATATCGCCATTTGTCTCGGTGAGCGCTTTTTTACAGTCCATCATACCTGCACCGGTCAATTCCCTCAATTCTTTTACCATTCCTGCTGTAATAGCCATTTATATCAATCCTCCATTCAAACTATACTAATATCGCTTTGCAAAAACATCCCCCGCCGTATTCCATCGTCCATGGCGGCAGAATGTTCCTGCCATTACTGCCTTATTATTCTGCTGCAGCCACCTCTTCAATGTCAGTTGCTTCCGCAGCAGCAGCCTCTGCCATCTGTACAGCCGCTTCATCTACCATCGCTTCTTCACCCTGATTTGCTTCGATTACAGCATCAGCCATCTTGGAAACAATCAATTTTACCGCCCTGATTGCATCGTCATTCCCCGGAATAATATAATCCAGTTCTTCCGGATCGCTATTGGTATCGCCGATACCGATTAATGTGATGCCAAGTACATGGGCTTCCTGTACACAGATTCTTTCCTTCTTAGGGTCTACAACGAAAATAGCATCGGGGATTCTTGTCATTTCTTTAATACCGCCAAGGTTTCTCTCCAGCTTATCCCATTCTTTTCTTAAGGCAATTACTTCCTTCTTAGGAAGCACATCGAAGGTTCCGTCCTGGGACATAATCTCAATCTGTTTGAGCCTCTCTACCCTGCTACGGATTGTTTTGAAGTTAGTAAGCATACCGCCCAGCCATCTTTCGTTCACGTAGAACATGCCGCAGCGTTCTGCTTCTACCCTTACCGCATCCTGTGCCTGTTTCTTCGTTCCTACAAAGAGAATGGTTCCTCCCTGGGATACGATGTCGAATACTGCCTTGTAAGCCTCGTCTACTTTTCCCACAGATTTCTGCAGGTCAATGATGTGAATGCCATTCCTCTCCGTAAAAATATAAGGAGCCATTTTAGGATTCCATCTTCTTGTCTGATGCCCGAAGTGGACACCTGCTTCCAACAGCTGTTTCATAGAAATTACACTCATGTTTTTACCTCCATTTGGTTCATTTTCTTCCGTATGCCGTATACTCCACTGCCTACCTCCCACATCAATATTAAGAAAGCACCGACAATGAATGAACATACGTGTTTTTTGCCACAACAAACGTATTGTAACATAATACCCCCTTGATGGCAAGGGGTATCATCAATTAAATCAATTTGTCTGTTTTGTAATTATTCTCGCAATCGTATCCATATCCGCATCCGCAGGGATTTCGTATTCCGCGGCCACTACTTTTGTATCATACCCATGATCCACCAGATATCTGTCAAACCCTGCATCTTTAGGAAGCAGGCCTTCCTCTTCCATCCGTTTTCCGATGCTATAAGGGCTCTCTCCCTTTTTCACAATGAAAACCGTCTTTTCTCCTTCCGACATGCCTCTTTCCGTCATTCCGTCCGATTCGGATTCTGCATCCGCCCCTTGTTCCCGGCTGTTGTTTCCTTCTTCCTGTGCGGCTTGTCCGTTACTGCCGGTATTCTGTGTGCCCTCTTCCCCGGCATCTATTCCAGGGGCATCACCAGTTTCGCCCTTGTCATTGGCCGTTTTGCTCTCCCCTTCTCCAACGGCTGTCTCTTGTCCGGTCTCGTCTTCCCGTTGTTCCCCTTGTTCTTTAGGGGTCTCCATTTCCTGCCCTTCTTCACCGTTCCCGCTTATCCCGTCAGCCTCCGTATCCCCGGTTTCATCGGTCATTCCCTGCATGCCATCATCAGCTTCCGGAGCCGCATTCGCCAAGGCCCCTTCTTCTTTCATGCGCTGTTCCGTTTCAGCCCTGGCAGCCTCTATCTGTTCCTCTAATTCCTCTTCTTCTACCATTCCAAGGTCCTTTGCCTTAGCTATAATTTCTTCCTCCGTAAGCGCCTGCTTTTTTCCCGATGCCGTTATCCCCAGGGCAATGGCGGACATAACAATGCCAAGCCCCAATCCTCTCAAATAATATTTTAAATTCATAGCAGCTCCTATTAAGACTGTTCAAACAAATCGATTACCAATTTCACTTCCCCTACGCCCAGCCCCAGTTCTTTGGCAATCGCCTTCTTAGACATTCCCAGTTTATGCATACGCAATATTTTCTCATTATTGTTATAGCCTTGATGGGGCTCTTCCCGCTGCGGCATCTCTTCGACCTTTGGTATTTCTTTTGCTTCCTGAAGCACCCTGTCCAGAGTTTCTGCTCTCTTAGGTGCAATCGGAACAAATTCCTGCTCTTCATTTATGGCAGAGGTCTGCTTCATTTCATTTTCCCAAGCTTCTTCCGTCTTCCCCTTTTCTATTTCACCTGCGCTATCTCCAGGAGACACAGCGGAGGCTTCTTTCACCGCTATCCGGATATCCTCTACCTCCTGCTTGATTTCTTTCATCTTCTTTGTAGCATCGCTTACCGTACCGACAAAGTTATCATGCTTGTCATTCAGCATATCATATAAAAAAATAACTTCCTGATGGGCTTTATGGATACTTTCCAGTACCTGATCGGAATATTCATTAATCGCCATGATTTTTTCGTTGGTCAGGCGCTCCATTGCCCTTTCCGTCTTTTCCATAGAATAGGTAAGGGTTTCTTCCACCATATCATTGATATGTTTCTTTTCTTCCCTTACCTCTTTTTCCACCAGGCCCTTTATCAGACCTTCATCGATTTTAATTCCGTCCTCCTCCTTGTTCCCGCTTTTTGCCGGCAGCAAATAACTGAGAACCAGAAGAAGGATGCCCAATATAATAAGAACAACTTCTGTCAAACTCATAACCTGTCTTCTCCTAGATTTTCATGTCAAATCTTCCGATACCCTTCAATATTACTTTCCCGTCTATATCATCACTATCCTGGTCTTTTTTTCTGTGTTTTCCTCCATCGCCAGAATACTGTCCTTTTCCCTTTTCCTTTGCATCATACTTTGTATTTCCTTTTTCTGTGTCATCCCCCTTATGTACCTGAGTAGCCTTATTTTCCACCGCTTTATGAAATTGTGTCTGAAAGTTAGACTGGTCAACTATCCCCTTGTTATCTTCATTATGCTTAATCGCAGTATAATCCTGCGCCCTCGTAATGGTTCCCTGCAACTCAATACGGCTTATCGACATAATTACGGCCTCCTCTCCCTTGCAATGCTTCCCGGAATCCCCGCCCCTTCATCTGTGCATCGGGCACATGCCGACTTGCACTCACAGGCAGATACTCCCCCGGATATCTAATTTCTAAATTGCAGTTAACTTCACATCCCCGTCTTCTTTTATGAACCTGCAATATTTCGCTTCCCTTTGTATTACCATGGATACATCCCCAATACATATCTTGGTTCCGGGGAAAACCACTCCTGTCACTATAATTTGGGCATTGCAGTAAGTACCGATAGACTCCTGCAGTTTCTCCATCTCTTCTGCCTTGTCCTCGATTTCTTTTTCCTTTACCTTATGTAAAGCAATCAGTGATTTTGTATACTGCAGCTGCTCCGGCGTCAGTTTTATCCCCTTGGCTTTTTTTTGTCTCGCTGCATCTATTAAAGGCTTTACTGACTTAATTACCCTGGATGCATTGGCTATATCCCACTGCAGATTCTGGATACGCACCTTAATCGTCGGGTCAGCACCTACTTCTACCAAAGTATCCGTCCCCATAGATGACCCAAGTGTTTTCACGTTAATGGCGTTGGTTGCACATACCCGCCCCCCAGTGATGAATCCCCGCCTTCCGGTTACCATAATTTCATCGCCTGCATAAACGGTACTGTGAAGTATGGACTCTGCCGACACATACCCCAAAGCTGTTGCCGTTGTATTTTCCAGGAATTTAGATATGATATTTCCATTGGCATTTAAGACGCCCTTTCCCATACCGTTCATCCCTTTGGCGATAATAATATCTCCCCCGGCTTCCATCTGGGCACCCTCTACCACACCGTTTACTTCTATGTTCCCGCGTGCTTTCACAGAAAAATTAGCACAAACAGTTCCGTTTACCTGCACGTTGCCGTCATATTCAATATTTCCGGTGGAACTATCCACATTTTCTACCGTCAATACATCCGATACGAATACTTTCCCTTCTACCAGACTGACATGCCCATCCACATCTGAAATCAAAGAAAGCTTGTCATCGGAAAGCGTAATATTCCTGCCGAATTTTAGCTTACATTTTTTTACATCCCTCGGCTTTACCTTCTCCCCTTCCACATTATATCCCACATCCCCTAAATCCTCCGGGAACAGCTTTGCCAACACATCCCCCTGGCGGCAATGGCTTATCGTATTCAGGTTAAAGAAATCTACGCTTCCGTCCTCCTTTAAGGTAGGCTTTGCACTCAAATCAGTGTTAAAATAATATTCAATATAGGCATCCGCCCCATGCCTGGGCTGTGTTCCTTCTGCAACGATATAATCCTGGCAATATATTCTCTCGTTAAAAAAACGTTCAATTTCCTCTTCATTAATCCCATAGTTCACTCTTTTGAACTTTAGGTCATCCACAAATTCATGGGCACTCATCTTCTCCCCGTTTATAGAAGGGGGATAAAACCTTGCAATTACCTGCATTTTATCTGGGCTTATAACTAGTTTATAGCCTTCCCGCACTTGGCTGCACGTAATTTTATTAATTTCTATTTCCTGTCTCCCATTCCCTACAATTTCTACAAGCGCTGAACGGTCATAGGAAATCCCCCTATTGCTCAAGTATTCCCCAATTTCAACAACAGATACTGCCTTCCCCTCCCCGGTTGCCGGAAAAATGCGTATACTGGTCCTATTCTTATCACATACTAACTGAAAATATCCATTCATATAAATTCCCATGCCCTTTCCAGCCTTAACAAAACTTCAATTCCTTCTATTGGGTGAATATTCCTATATAACCTCCCATTTTCGATTTCATTTTTTGTAAAGCCCTAGTGTGCAGCTGGGATATCCTGGATTCGGATACCTCCAATATGCTGCTGATTTCTTTTAATGTCAGTTCCTCATAATAATATAACTCTATAACCCTTCGTTCCTTCTCCGTCAATAACTCCAACGCTTCCGATAAAATCTTTCTCAGTTCTTCTTTTTCTATAACCTCTTCCGGGCTGTCAAAATGGGCATTTTTATTATTTTCAGCCGGTATCTCGCTCCCCTGTTCCATAAATTCGTTTAAAGATACCACATTGGTGATTTTCATCTGAGACTGCCACTCCCCGAATTCCTCCTCAGAAATCCCCAATGACTCTGCAATTTCTATATCTGTTGCATTTCTTCCTTTTGCCGATTCAATCTCCTTGATGGCCAGATCTATCTTCTTCTGCCTTTGCCTGATTGTCCTCGGAATCCAGTCCATCTTACGTATCTGGTCTAAAATAGCACCTCTTATACGCAGACTCGCATATGTTTCAAATTTAACCGCTTTCATGCTGTCAAATTTATCAATTGCATCAATCAGCCCGAAAATACCATAACCAACCAAATCATCATACTCCACATTGTAGCCAAGATACATACTGAGCCTCCCTGCCACCAGCTTTACAAGCGGAGCATATTCCAGAATTAGTTTTTCCCGTATTTCCGGCGTTTTTGCCTTTCCATACTCCTCCCACAACCTCTTTCTGCCTGTTTCGTCCATACCAGCCTCCAGCCACCTTTATATTTGCTATATTATCCTTCCGCTTTCACCTGTCCTTCTTCCATGTCGGCCTGTGCCTCTTCTTCCCCGATTACTGCCTCTTCCTCTTCCTCTTCCTCTTCCTCTGCCGGTTCCGGCTGATTCTGTTTGTCAAACAGATTGAGCATCACCTCAAAAAGGCTGCCTACAACATAATATACAATCAGCAGACCAAGGAGCACTGAAAGCATCTCATTTGTTTCATAATGGTTGATACGCATGACAATACTGCATATCAGCCCTACGGATAGCATCAGAAAAGCCGGTATTAATCTTCTTTTCATAATTTTCTTTCTGGTTTTTCCCTTATTCATATCGTTTTCTGCGCCTTCCCGACTGCTTTTATAACAAAATCCCCTGTTTCCGGATAAAAAATAACAGTTCTCCCATAATTGTTCCCGGTATCCTGTGCCAAAATCGGTATCCTAAGTTCTGCCAGCTTTTTCTTCGTTGCCGCCACGTTACGTTCCCCAACACGGCTTAGTTCCGATTTATTCTGAAAAGAAAACATCTGGGCTCCCCCTGCAATTTTAGCTACCATGCGGCTTTGCTTCGCCCCTTTTGCAACCATCTGCCTTACCAATTCCGTAATACCGGTGTCTGCGAACTTCGGTATATTGCTGTTATTACTGATTTGCGTGCTGTCCGGCAGCATAATATGTGCCAGCCCTCCAATTTTGGTAACCGGATCCCTGATGGCAATCCCCACACAAGAACCCAACCCCAAAGTTGTCACAGCATTAGGACTAATACATACTCGTAAATCTGCCATTCCAACTTTAATTGTCTCACTCATATCCTTTCCAAGTCTCCCTTTTTCCTTTGAAATATCCCTTATATTATATTTTATTGCTAAATAGAAATCCCCAGCGATCGTATCATCTTTCCAAATGACTCCAAGTCAGGAATCAGGATAAAAAAGCCATCTAATTGAACTTCATCAAAAAACTGCGTCTGAATCAGCAAAATACTATCCCCCATCGTTCCGAATTCGATGGCTGGAACGCTTAAAATAGCGCCGGCCATATCCACTGCCAGTGCAGGGATTGTAGGATAAATTTTCAGATTTGTCATAGCTGACAGGGAATTCAAATAAGAACCTGTAATAATATTGCCTACCTCCTGCAAAGCAGACTGCTCAATTTCCGAGAACTCATCCCCTTCCATTGCCATCCCCATCATTTTTCCTACCAGGTGTCTGGCGGAATCCTTCTGCAGCAGGAACATGATGCTTCCCGTAATGTCGCCTTCCACCCCAAGGTAGATGCCGGCCATCAGCTGCTCTTCCCCGCCCATAATGGTTGCCACATCTTTGAATTCCAACAGCCTTACTTGCGGAACAGACATATCCACCTTGCACTGCAGCATCTGCGCTAAGGCTGTGGTTGCATTCCCGGCCCCGATATTTCCTAATTCTTTCAGTATATCATAGTATTCCTGAGACATTGTCTCCAAACTCAACTCAGCCACTGTCTACCTCCTATATGCTCTATTTCTTTCATTATACCACAGAGCAGCCTTCCTATGAGCAAAAATTATGAATTAATTTTAATTTATTTTTCTTCTGATTTTCCGTTCCGTTTCAAAGATGAAGCGTATAATCTCTTCCCTCGCTTCGTCATAAATATTTACAAACTGTACCCTATGCTCAAAGATATCTTCCCTGTTTTGAGAGGGCTTGGAGCCTAATATCTTTCCCAACACCTCATACTCCTTCGCCGCATCCCCCGGTTCCAATTTATACCGACACAAAATAGTACTGCCTTCCTTTATCGTATGATCCGCCGCAAAACGCAGTCCCCCTCCGCTAATATCCACGATGATCCCTCTTTTCATCGGCTTATCTTCAATAACCGGGTCATCCAGGAAATCGCTGTCCTCAAAGGTTTTCACTTCCTCCTCGCTAAGCACCCTGAATTTCATTTCCAAGGCACAGTTAAACCGGTAAAATTCCCTTCTCTGATCTTTATGTAAATCAGTAGTAAGTTCCATTTGAAGCAAAAACTTATTATCCCTTTTGCCCCTTCCGACTACTTTTGCCCTACAGTGGTATACACCGTTATAAGAATAAAAACTCAGGTCATACTCCACGCCGGTTAATAGCATAACGATTTTATTCTGCTCCATCGGCATTGTTATCTCTATTTTGTCCTCCGACAAAATACTGTGCAGCTGGCTATGGTAAATCTTAATCTGAGTCTTTCTTATGCTGCCATTCCTCTTAATATCTACTTTGCTTCCTTCTGTTATATATTTCGCTAACTTCTCTTCCATAATCAAACTCTACCTTTTCCCACAAAAATATTTGAAAAAAATGCTGCCAATCCTCTCCTGTTCACCTTCTCCACAACGTCCTTGTTGACCAGCTTTGCCGCAATCTGTTTATATGCCGTTGCCGACTTCGCATAAGGATCCGCCATAGATACCGGCTTCTGTTGCATAACCGCTTTCACCAGATACGTATCTTCCGGTACTTCACCCAGATATTCCATGGGTGTTTTCAAATACTTCTCCACCACCACCTTCAGTTTTTTATATAGTTCCTTTCCTTCCCCGCTTTCATGTACCTTATTTGCAATCATTTTAATCTTTGTCTCTTCCCTGGCATACTTTGGATGCATGCTAAGCGCTTTCAACAAAGAATAAGAATCCGTAATTGATGTAGGTTCCGGCGTGGTCACAAGAAGGATTTCCCCGCTGGCTACCAAAAATTCCATCACCGCATCGGATATGCCTGCCCCCGTATCCACAATAATCGTATCCGCTAAGGAATCCAGCACCGACAGCCCCTGCACTATACTGTGTATATGGTCCTGCGTCAGGTTAGAGAGGCTGCTGATTCCCGAACCCCCAGAAATAAAATTCACCCCCATAGGGCCTTTTGTAATAATTTCATCAATGCTTTTCCCCTCGTAAATAAAATCGGATAAATTGTACTTTGGCACCGCACCGAACATGATTTCTATATTGGCAAGCCCGAAATCCGCATCCAGAATCACAACCCTTTGCCCCATTTTCCGAAACTGTATCGCCAGATTAATAGAGGTATTTGACTTTCCTACCCCTCCCTTTCCGCTGGTCACTGTGAGGACCCTAGCCAAAGGCTTTGGCGGATTATTGCTGGCTTTTATAATATTCCGTAACTGTTCAGCCTGATCCATCTCTCGTAACTTCCTCCTAGATTTTTCCCCTTTGGTTTCCCCTAATTCATTCCTCCAAGCAATTGTTTTACCGCATCCTGTGGGCTGAATTCCCTCAAATCATCCGGCACATTCTGCCCGCAGGTGATATAGGACAGCGTTTTGCCTGTATGAAGCTTCACGTTCAAAAGGTTTCCTATCGCATCTGTCTCATCCAATTTCGTAAATATTAATTTATAATCCGTAATTTCCGAATAAGCATCCGTAATCTTCAGCAGATCCCTGTATTTTGTTGTAGCGCTCAGCACCAGATATACTTCCTTTTCCGCCTCCCCGTCCACAGAATGTACAATCTGTGCCATATTCTGTTTCTGTTCTTCATTCTGGTAAGAATGCCCCGATGTATCCACGAAAATATAATCGCAATCTGCAAAAATCCTCAAACACTGCTGTATTTCCTCCGGCGAATATACCACCCTGAATGGTGCCTCCAAGATACCGGCATAAGTCCGCAGCTGTTCCGCAGCTGCAATACGGTAGGTGTCCGACGTTATCATGGCTACTTTTTTCTTTTCATCTACAATATAATAAGAAGCCAGCTTTGCGATCGTAGTAGTTTTCCCTACGCCGGTAGGTCCGATGAAAAAAATCACTTTCGTTCCTTCCCCTGCCGGTAAAATTCCCTCCGGCTTACCGAATTTCAGCACCATCTTCTGATACACATTGGTAAGCGCATATTCAAAAGGTACATTGGGCTTTGTGCTTTTCTCCATCTCATCCACAATTTGATTGGCATATTTTTCATTCAGTTCATTATCCAGCATCCTGTTATACAGCAGTTTCATAAGCCGGTCCATCTCGCTTAAAGGCTCTTCTGCAGTTTCCTCTTCTTCTTTCTCCTCCTCCGGCTTCTGCAGCTGCTGTTCCAGCAACGTATGCAGGCTGTCCAGCTTCTCTTCCAGTACCGCATTCCCTCTTCTTTCTTCCTGTAGGTTCAAAGCCGGCCTGCTTATAGGGGATGGCTGAATATTTTCTTTTTTCTCCTCTTTTTTTACCGGTGAATATTTTTCATTTTCTTCTTCCAGCGCCACCGTGACTTCTACCAAATCTTTCAGAAAAAAACGTAAAAAACCTTTTCTCTTTACGCTTCTCACATTCATTGTTACAATATTGCTGCCAAGTTCCTTTTTCGCTGCCTCTGTGGCTTCCAATTCCGTCTTTCCCTGAAATTTTTTTATTATCATGCTATTGTCACCATCCCTACAGATTGCAATTCAACATTCGATTCGATTTCATTATATGAAACAACAATCAAGTCCTTATAATAATCTTCCGTCAGCCGTTTAAAATACATGCGCACGATAGGCGATGTTATAATAATCGGGTTCTTCCCCAAATTTTCCAGTTTCTGTACTTCTTCCCCTACGGAAGCAATGACCGCTTTTGTCTTCTCCGGATCCAAAGTCAAATATGCCCCCTGTTCCGTTTGCTTTACACTGTTCATAATTTCCTGTTCCATCTTTGGATCTAATGTTACCACACTCGTAGTCTCATTTGCAGGGAAATATTTTCCGGAAATAGCCCTCTTCAAGCTTTGACGCACATATTCCGTCAAAATATCAATATCCCGGGTAGTAGGGGCATAATCTGCCAGCGTCTCAAAAATCGTAAGCAAATCCCGGATGGAAATGCCTTCCTTTAATAAGTTCTGCAAAACTTTCTGTATCTCGCCGATGCCCAACAGCTTGGGTACCAGTTCTTCCACAAGCGTGGGGTTGGTTTCCTTCATATTGTCGATAAGTCCGGCCACATCCTGTCTGGTAAGCAATTCCGCAATATACTGCCTGATGATCTCTGTCAAATGGGTTGCAATAATGGAAGGTGGGTCTACTACCGTATAGCCCAGGCTCTCCGCACGCTCCCTCTGCCCTTCCGTAATCCAAATCGCCGGAAGGTGGAACGAAGGCTCAAAGGTAGGGATACCTGTAATTTCCTCTTCCACATATCCCGGATTCATCGCCATATAATGGTCAAAAAGGATTTCCCCTTCGCTTACCTGTACTCCCTTTATCTTAATAATATATTGGTTTGGATTCAGCTGGATATTATCCCTCAAACGGATAATCGGCACAACAGTACCAAGTTCCAATGCAATCTGCCTACGTATCATAACTACACGGTCCAAAAGGTCACCGCCCTGGTTCACGTCGGCAAGGGGAATAATCCCATAACCAAATTCCAGTTCGATGGGGTCTACCTGCAAAAGGCTGGTGACATTTTCCGGCTGGCGTATTTCTTCCGCCGCTGCTTCATCCGTATCCACTTCCGACTCAATCAGGGAAGTCTCAATCGTGCCTGCCATCATCCTTCCGCATACGATGAAAATAAGGCCTAATGTTATAAAAATCAAAGTATCCAAAGGCGTAATAATACCTAAGCCAATCAGAATCGCACCGACAAAATACATCGCCTTTGGAACACCGAACAGCTGGCTCACCAATACCGTACCAAAATCCGCATCCTTGGAGCCCTTGGTTACCAAAATACCTGTGGACAAAGAAATAAGCAGCGAAGGGATCTGGCTCACCAGACCATCACCGATAGTAAGGATTACGTACTTATTGGCAGCTGCCCCAAAATCCATATTCTGGCGCAGTACACCCATAGCAATACCGCCCACTACATTGACCACCGTAATAATCAAGCCGGCAATTGCATCCCCTTTTACGTACTTAACCGCACCGTCCATAGAACCAAAGAAGCTGGATTCCTCTTGTATCTTTTCACGTCTCCTCTTCGCTTCCGCGTCCGTTATCGCACCGGTATTCAAATCCGCATCAATAGCCATCTGCTTACCGGGCATCGCATCCAAGGTAAAACGGGCCGTCACTTCCGCTACCCTTTCAGAACCTTTATTAAT
This sequence comes from Lachnospiraceae bacterium, assembly GCA_011958945.1. Lineage (GTDB taxonomy): Bacteria > Bacillota > Clostridia > Lachnospirales > Lachnospiraceae > Kineothrix. Next base: position 19,106 of record BLLT01000017.1, read on the forward strand.
TACCAGAAACTGGATAAGAATCAAAATAATAAATATGATAATACCAATAATGATATCCCCGCCGCCTACATAATTACCGAAAGTGGCTACTACATTACCTGGGTCTCCTGTTGTCAGTATCAGCCTGGTCGAAGAAACATTCAGTGCTATCCTGAAAATCGTTGTAAACAGCAAAATAGTCGGGAAAAAAGATAAGTCCAATACTTCCTTTGCAAACATACAGCCAAACATAACCGTAAAAGCCACTGCGATATTGCAGGCAAGCAAAATATCCAGCATCCATTTATGCACGGGAATAATCAACATAATAAATGCAGCCAATATATATATAGCAACCCCTATATCCGCCTTTTTCACGCTTTATTTCTCCTCTCTTTCCACACCGCGTCCAGCCCTTGGCTTTACGCGAAGTACTTTTGGCGTACACTATCCGTTTTCGTGCCCGGCAAAGTACCTATACCTTTCCCTGCAAGTGGTATACAAATGCAAGTACTTCCGCCACTGCCTGATACAGTTCCGGCGGCACCAGTTCCCCCACCTCCACATTGGCATAAAGCATACGGGCAAGGGGCTTGTTCTCTACAATTTCTATATGATGTTCTTTTGCAGCATCTTTGATTTTCTGCGCAAGATAATTTTCTCCTTTTGCCAATACTACTGGCGCTTCATATTCTTCCGGGTCATATTTAATCGCCACCGCATAATGTGTCGGGTTGGTAATTACCACATCGGCTTCCGGCAGCTTTTGCATCATACGCCGCTGTGACGCTTCCCTCATTCGCTGTTTCTGCTTTGATTTTACCTGCGGATCCCCTTCCTGGTCCTTATACTCATCCTTCACTTCCTGCTTTGTCATCTTCATATCTTCTTTGAACTTTATCTTCTGATAAGCATAATCCGCAAATCCAATCAGCAGATAAATTACGGAAATACGTATTCCCAAATCCGTAACCAGATGCCCGATCATCCCGATTGCCTGATTCAGGGAAATATCATACAGCAAAAAAATTATAAAATTTTTATCCTTTAAATATGAATAAACTACATATACAATCAGCCCTATCTTTAGAATGGACTTAAGCAGTTCTACCACCGCATCCTTGGAAATAATCTTTTTAAAGCCCTTTAAAGGATTCAGTTTGCTAAATTTCGGCATCAAAGGCTTTCCCGTAGGACGCCATTTCACCTGTACCAGATCACATACAAAAGCGACCAGCACACCCACTAACAGGATAGGCCCCATAATCAATAACATATCCAGAACCATATCCCGAAATACAATATGGATGCTGGTTACCGGAATCTGCCCGTCATACATCTTGACATACTCCGGTATCTGGGAATATATATTGTAAAACCCCCCCATAAAGCGGGTTCCCATATATCCTACATAAAACTTCAAAACCAAGAACAAGGCAAGAAGACCAAATGCATTCCCTATTTCTTTACTTTTGGCCACCTGTCCTTCTTTTCTTGCATCGTTTAATTTTTTGCTGGTTGCAGGCTCTGTTTTTTCTCCGCCCGGCCCCTCTTTTGCAAAAAACTGAAGATTATATACTAACATTACATCATTCCTTCCACAAATGATACCACAATTTTCTTCATTTGTGTAAAAATAAAATCACTTGCCCCCGGCAGCATGCCCACCGTAAAAAACAAAATGGTCAGCCCGGTAAGCACTTTAAGCTGAATACCTACCGCAAACATATTCATTTGAGGGGCAACCTTCGCCAGAATCCCCAAAACCGCATTCAGCAAAATCATTGTGGCAAATATCGGGAGACAAATACGGAAGCCGATAATAATATATTCACTAAGGAAGCGCACCATGGAATTCATCAAAGAATCCATCTGAAAAACCGCCCCGTTTACTGGTATCAAAGTGAAAGTTTCTGCCAAAGCTTTTAATAAATATTCATGCATACCGCTGACGATCAACATCAGCATTACCATATATTGATAAAATACACCGGAAATCGTTGACGATTCCCTCGTGGTAGGGTCCATTAAGGTAACCATAGACAAACCTACTTCCATATCAATAATGTGACCGGCAAAGTTTACAATAGAACTGCATAAAGTAGCGCCAAAGCCAATAATAAAACCTGTTACAGCTTCTTTCATGACAATGATCGTATATTCCAGCACCGACTCATATTCTATCGCCCCATAAGGCCTTGTTATGTTATAGAGAATAAAAGATATAAAAATCCCCAGCCCTATCTTAAGCCTCTTAGGCGTATTGTTCATCCCAAAAAAGGGGGCAATAAAAATAAAGCAGGTGACCCTGGTAAATATTAACAGGAAATATTCAAGATCCGCATACGTAAAAGTACTGTCTATCATTGGCTGCCTGCCCTACCTTATATATAAACTGAAATCAGACCAGAGCCTTGTCATAAACTCCGTCATCCCATTCATCATCCAATGCCCCAAAACAATTAAGGATAAAAAAACACAGATTATCTTAGGTACAAAAGTAAGCGTTTGCTCCTGAATCGATGTAACCGTCTGGAAAATACTGATGATCAAACCGATTACAAGCGATACCAACAGTACCGGAGCCGATGTCTTAATAATTAAATAAAGGGCCTCCCCTGCGACCGCAGTCACATCATCAATTGTCATATCCTGCTCTGCTCCTTACTAATAAAATGTTTTTACAAGACTGCCAATAATCAAATTCCATCCATCTGCCAGAACAAACAGCAATATCTTAAAAGGCAGGGAAATTGTTGTAGGCGGAAGCATCATCATACCCATACTCATCAACGTGGAAGCAACCACCATATCAATTACAATAAACGGAATATAAATATAAAAACCGATAATAAAGGCTTTTCTTAGTTCACTGACAATAAAACTGGGAATCAACACGCGGGTAGGTATGCTGTCCAGATCCCCAGCCCACTCCGTATCGCTGATTTCAAGAAACAGGCGTACATCCCTCTCTTGCGTCTGCCCATACATGAATTGCCGGAAAGGCTTTAACCCTTCCTCCAAAGCCTCCTGCTGGTTCATTTCCCCCGCTTCGAAAGGGATAACTGCATTATCATATACCGCCTGGAAAGTAGGCTGCATAATGAAAAACGTTAAAAACAAAGCTAACCCAATCAATACCTGATTAGGAGGTGCTGTTTGGGTATTTAATGCTGCCCTGGTAAAATGCAGAACAATGATTATTCTGGTAAACGAAGTAAGCATAATGATTAATATTGGCGCCAGAGCAATCAGCGTCAACGTAATCAATATCCGCAGCGAACCGTTTAACTGCCCATTCCCATCATTATACATTATTGTAAAGGTGTTCCCTATATTCAGTTCCTGTAATTCATCCTGCGATTCCGATTCCCCTGGTTCCCGTCTGTTCGTTCTTTCATCCGTTGCTCCTGTCAGATGGTTCTCGTTTTCCGCAGCCAGAGCAGATACAGGACAGTACATATACAACAATATGCCTACCGAAAACAGCAGGCATATCATCCTCATCACTTTTTTTCCGGAAAAATACTTTTTCATATCTCTTGCCTATTCTTCATGTTCTTGGTTTTTGTCCATCCTTTTAGCTTTTTCAAAGATTTTCTTAAAGTCGGGCATAGACTCCACCGGTCTGTCCGGCAAATGAATCTGTTCAGCGGGAACTTCCGTAAGCATTGTCACTGTATCCTTACATATCGCTACCGCCAGATATTTCTCTCCGGTCCTTATTATTTGTACATACTTATTCGCAGTTAACCGATAGGTCTCCACCACTTCTATATTTGCCCCGTCTGCCCTTCCCTGCTGGAAATTTGCAATCCATCTGGTTGCTGCCCATGTAATGAACAGCACAAATAAGAATATAAGAAGAACCGTAAAAAACTGCAAAAACGAATTCATACGATTGGATACAGCAAGCAGCATCTTACCCGACTACCTTCTTCACTGCTTCCAATACGCGGTCGGCCTGGAATGGCTTAACAATAAAGTCTTTTGCACCCGACTGAATCGCTTCTATAACCATCGCCTGCTGGCCCATGGCCGAACACATAATAACCATTGCCGAAGGGTCACCTTCTTTAATCTTCTTCAAAGCCTGTATTCCATCCATCTCAGGCATCGTGATATCCATAAGTACAAGATCCGGATGCAGTTCGTTATATTTTTCTACTGCTTTTGCCCCGTTCTCCGCCTCGCCGGCAACATTATACCCATTTTTCGTAAGGATATCCTTAATCATCATTCGCATAAATGCTGCATCATCGCAAACCAAAATATTTTTTGCCATTTTTCTTTCTCCTATTTCTTTTCTTATTTGATAATTTCAGTTACACGGATACCGAAACTCTCTTCAATAACAACAACTTCACCCTTAGCCACAAACTTACCGTTTACAAGAACATCTATCGGTTCGCCGGCTATTTTATCCAGCTCTATAATCGTACCCGGAGCAAAATCCAGAATCTCCGAAATGGATTTGGTCGTCCTGCCCAGTTCAACGGTTACCTCCAGCGGAACATCCATAATAAGCCCTATATTCTCGTTGCTTTGTATCGCACTGTAGTCCGCCGAAAAATTCTGGAACTGCGCAGGCTGAATATTCATATTCTGCATATTCATCTGGGGCATTCCCATCTGCGGCATCATGCCCATCTGGGGCATTCCCATTTGCTGCATACCTCCCATCTGAGGCATTCCCATCTGCGGCATAGCACCCATCTGTGGCATTCCCGTCTGAGGCATAGCGCCCATCTGAGACATTCCTGTCTGCTGCATGCCTCCCATTTGGCTCATATCCATCTGTGGTGCCGCTGCCTGCTGCATCGGCTGTGCCTGTACTGGGGGTGCACTCTGCGCCGGGGCAGACTCCGGTGCCTTGGCAGGCTCCGTTTCCATAGTGCCAATCCCTAACTGGTTATTCATAAAAGCATCATACAGCCCTTTTGCAAAATCAAGAGGATAAATCTGCATAATAGAACTGTCTACCAAATCCCCAATTTGCATGCGGAAAGATATTTTTACAAAAGTTCCTTTTAGGAATGCAGCAATATCCTCGCCTGATTCAAAATCATTTAAGTCGATCAGGCTGGCATCTGGGGGGCTGATATCTATCATTTTGCCAAGCATTGTGGAAAGGGATGTGGCTGCTGAACCCATCATCTGGTTCATTGCCTCTGAAATAGCACTCAAATGAAGCTCTGTAACTTCACCATCCGTATTGGTGCCATCCCCCCCCATCATGAGGTCAGTAATTATCTTTACATCATGTTCTTTTAAAACGAGTATATTGGAACCTTCCAAACCGGCTGTATATTTAATCTGAATAAATACACAGGGCCTTTCGTAGGAACTCATTATATCTTTCCAGTTCGCCAGGATGACCGTCGGTGTGGTAATATTAACTTTCAAGTTGACAAGAGAAAACAGCGTAGTTGCTGAGGAACCCATGCTGATATTGGCAACCTCACCAATGGCATCCTTCTCCACATCAGAAAGTAAGCTTTCGTCAATCTCCTCTGTTTCGACATCTGAGGATAATTCTATATCATCGCCACCCTCATCGGATAAGTCCATCCCGTTCAATAGCGCATTTATTTCATCTTGTGATAACATTCCGTCCATTATCCTACTCCCCCTCTCTGATTACCGAAGTGACCCTCACAGCATATTTATCTTTGCTAGAACCCGGTAACGCGGTGAATTTCTTTAAATTTCCGACATAAATGTTCAATTCGCTGTCTACGTTTTTATCCAGCCGTATAATATCGCCCGGCTGCAAATTGACAAAATCGTTAACTAAAATATTGCTCTTCCCCAAAACTGCTTTTACAGGAATATTCACTCTGCGGATCATCGATTCAATATAAATCTCATAATCCTCCGTGTTCTTCTCCTGCATCGTCGAATACCAGAATTTTGTATTCAACTTATCTATAATATCTTCCAAAGTAAAGAAGGGAAGACATATATTCATTAGACCTTCCACGTCACCTACTTTAATATTTAAGGTAACAATCGCCACCATATCGCTGGGAGCAATCATCTGTGCAAACTGGGAATTTGTTTCTATCCTCTCCATCACCGGGGAAATATCCACCACGGTTTTCCATGGTTCCCTCATCATTTGCATACAGATGACCATAAGTTTCTCTATAATGGACATTTCTATTTCCGAAAATTCCCTGTTCTTATCCAATGGGATACCCTGACCTCCCAACATCCTGTCTATCATTGCGAAACCAAGGTTACAGGAAAGGTCAATAAGAATATTCCCAGGTAACGGGTTAAAATTTATAATCCCAAGAATTACCGGATTGGACAACGCATTGGAAAATTCCGAAAATGTAAACGTTTCAGAACTCGCTACGGTAATCTGTATATTTTTCCTCAGATAAACCGCCAGATTAGTGGAAACCAGCCTGCCATAATGTTCATATATAATTTCAAGCGTACGCAAATGTTCTTTTGAAAACTTTGCAGGACGTTTAAAATCATAATTTTTCACTTGCTTTTCTTTGCTGTCTGGTGTCTCATCCACTTCCAGTTCACCTGCACTTAGCTGCGCAAGCAGACTGTCTATTTCGCTTTGTGACAGTACCTCACCCACTAAAGTCACCTCCTGCCTTATTGTTTATTAAGGAGATTATTGGTATTTAATGTCACTAAAGGAAACCTTGTATATAAACTGCGAATCATACATAGACTGAACACGCCTCAATATCTCAGCCTTCGCTTCTTCTTCACCATTTCCACCCTTTAAATCTTCCATCTTATAGCTTCCAATAACATCGAAAATTGCTTCTGTTATCAATGACTTCCTTGCTTCCATATTCTCCGCAGAGCCATAAGACTTATAGCCCTTATCTTTCGTATTCATGGAAAGAGCCACTGAAAGCAGACACCAATGTTCCGTTCCGTCATCACTCTTTTGCAGGCTGATTGTCATCTCCGGAATATCGTATACTTCCGTCTGATCCATAGGCACCTGCTGAATCACGGCCCCATCTCCGCCTCTCAGTTCCAGTTTAAGTACCGATGCAATATCTGTTACAAACTGCGTAGTCTTCTTCGATGCACCGACTACGCTGAACATCATAATGGATGTCAATACGATATTTACAATCAATAATGCAAGTATCAATATGGACAATAGGTTTTTCTTCATTTGAAATATCCTCCCGCTCTTTTAATAGGAACTCAACGAATTAAAAATACGAATCTCTACCCTTCTGTTCATCGCCCTGCCTTCTGGTGTGGAATTGTCTGCAATCGGCATATATTCCCCTCGTCCGGAATGCTTTACCATGGCCGGGTCCAAATTAGTATTTCCCATTAAATAATTAAATACTGAAAGGGATCTTCCTCCGCTAAGTTCATCGTTATTAGAATACTTGGCCCCCGACATGGGAACATTATCTGTGTGTCCTTCTATTTCAATTGTACTTTCTGAATATCGTTCCAACATTACTCCAATTTTATCCAACACCGGCAAAGATTCATCCTTCAATATAACGCTTCCGGAATCGAACAATAAAGAACCCTGCAGCGTCAGCTGCACATACTGGGATGTAATATCAATATCAATAATCCCTTCCAGCTGTTCTTCCTGAATCGACTCTTCCAGCTTTTCCGCCAATTCCTCCGATGCCTCTATCTTCGCCTGCTCAATCTGCTCTTCCGCTTTCTTCAAATCCTCAGGTACATCATCTTCCCCTTCTTCGGATTTACCCATACTATTGATATAATCATCCAGTTCATTTAACTGGCTCACTCCGTTGCTAATCAGGATTCCATCGCCGATTGCCGAAGCCCCTGCCTTAAATATACTGAAACTCTGGGCAAAGGATGCTGCCACCTGCTCGAATTTCTGGGCATCTACTGTGGACATGGAAAACAGTAGAACGAAAAAGCATAACAGAAGGTTCATCAAGTCAGCGAAGGTATTCATCCACGCCGCCGCCGGCTTCGGAGGATCTTCCTTCCTCTTTTTAGCCATCCGCTTCACCTCCGTCATCGCCGCCGGCCAGGTTTCTTTCACTCGGCGCTAAGAACGATTTCAATTTTTCTTCTATTACACGGGGATTCTCCCCCGCCTGTATGGAAAGGAGCCCTTCAATCATGATTTCTTTTACCATAATTTCCGCCCCGTTATTTTCTTTTAATTTACTCGCCACCGGTGCACATATCCAGTTAGCCAGCATGGAACCGTACAATGTAGTCAACAATGCCGTTGCCATAGCAGGACCGATAGCCGAAGGGTCGCTCATGTTCTGCAGCATGTTTACCAGACCTACCAATGTACCAATCATACCCCAGGCAGGCCCCATGGCCCCCAGTGTATCCCAAAATCCAACTTTTGCCTTATGCCTTCCTTCTATACTGATTAATTCTGTCTCCATAATGGCCCGTACCAATTCCGGATCCGTTCCGTCTACAATCAGCAGTATACCTTTCTTTAAAAAGTCATCATCCAAATCCGCTGCCGCCTCTTCCAGAGAAAGAAGCCCTTCCTTACGTGCCACATTGGATAACTCAATAACTTTCGTAATCATCTGCGGCGTATCTATTTCCGGCACCTTAAAAATCAATCCAAAGCTTTTAAAGCCTGCCAGCAAATCCTGCATAGAGTAGGATGCCATAACACAGAAAAAAGAACCGCCCAGTGTAATAAAAATGGAAGCCGGGTCCACAAAGTTTCCAATGGCTGAAATACCATTACCGGAAACGATACCGAACATAACTATGATAAAACACAATACCAAACCTAAAACTGATGCTATATCCACGAATCTTCACCCACATTTCTGCGTCAATCCGCAAAAATATCCTTTCTATACGATTTTACTAGATTTTTCACTTCTTGTCTACTTTCTTTTACAATTATTTTGCGCCCAGTAGTGAATGAGATGACCGTGTCCGGAGTTTCCTCCACTAATTCCATTAAGTCCGGGTTAATCAATACCTTTATCCCGTTAATCTTTGTTACCTCAATCATTTTACTCCTCCATGCTGCCACCAACCCTCGGATTTGGGCTTTAGCACCAACTAGTTTCTCCCTCATACAATTGGAATGGGAAACCTTTTTATCAGTTCCCCATTCAGTTGTGCCCTTTCTTGCTGCCTATGCATATGGCCTGCAGTCAATATGCAGATCCATCCCAGGCTGTATCCTTTATATTATATTACTAACGTTTCAGGTTTGTCAATTCCTCCAGCATCGTGTCGGAAACTGTAATAATACGGCTGTTTGCCTGGAAACCTCTCTGTGTGGTAATCATTTCCGTAAATTCCTGAGACAAATCCACATTACTCATTTCCAGTACGCCGGACTGCATCTTGCCGCCGCCATCGGTAATATCCGTTCCTATTCCATCGAAGTCGCCGGAGTTCTTAGTAGCCTGATAAAGGTTATCCCCTACTTTTTCCAAACCGGAAGGGTTCGCAAAGGCCGCTGTGGCAATCTGCCCAAGGCATCTGCTCATACCGTTGTCATAGGCCGCTGTAATGATACCGTCCTGGGCTACGGAAAGGGAAATCATCTCGCCCATTGCACGCCCGGAGCCAAGCCCGTCACTATCGCCCTTTGCACTGGAAATCGTACTGGAACCGTTGTTGTTTACGTTGGAGCAGGTAGAGAAGTTCAGGTTAATGTCTTTAAAACTGGTGCCGTTTGCTCCGGACAGCCCCAAAGTAATCAAACCTTCCCCGCTGCCGCCCACGCTGACGAACTTGCCGGTACCCGGGTCAAATTCCAGGTAAGCAGCCTTATCCACATCCTTCTTGGTGACTGTGATGCTGCCGTTATCGTTTACCATGACTTCTTTTACTTTTTCATCCGTTACATTCAAGCCATAAAACTGCAGCAATTGATCTGATGTTGGCGCCGCTGGCGCTCCCCCCGCATCAGGTACATATGGTCCGCCTGGGGTCAATTGTACCTGTGTGCCATCTGCATTGGTAACCGTTACTAATTTATTTTCGACTACCGGTTTTGCAGTTGCCAATGGAGAATAAAATGTGGTTTTTGCATCGGCAGGCTCTAATACGCTTAAACCGCCATCTGCATCAATCTTATATTTGGTGATGCCATGGCCTTTATCAATCCCATACACTGTCTTCAAAAAATCATCATCTGCTGCACTGTAAGTATGGTCTACATTGATTGCCTTACTATAACCGTTTACTAAATCATTACCTGCAGCATCTTGAAATTTAATATCCCCGGACAACTTAGCAGCCCCTGAGCCGTTCAACGGATTGTAATTAATGGATGTCTCCACTTCCATCGTACTACCGAAATTGGTTCTTCCCAAAACATCCGCGCCAACGGATGCCCCTGTAGAATCCCTGATATCATCCAATGCAATATAGTACCTGCCGTTCGTGCTCGTAGCATGGATACTGAACCTGGCCGTATACAGATACCCTGCATTATCATAAAATTCAAAGTTCATAATCCTGCCCGACGTGGTATGGACATTCTTATCATTCCTGTCCACAATACCTGTCACACGGCCTTCGCTGGTGCCGTCCGGCGGATAGGTCATAATGGAATCCTCCATAACCTTTAATGCGGAAACCGTATCCTTCTTCGGCGCCCCTGTAGCGGGGTCTACCTGCCAGCCCATTACCCTATAACCGGTACTGGTCATGGCCAGATTTCCTGCACCGTCCACATAGAAAGAACCATCCCTGGTAAACAGGTTCTCGCTGCCGTTGCTGACTACGAAGAAGTTATCCCCCGAAATCATAATGTCAAACGGGTTATTCGTTGTCTGTGCGGAACCCTGCTGTGCGATAGCCGTATTAATGGCCGCTGTGGTAACGCCCAGACCTATCTGCCTTGCGTTGATACCGCCCAGCCCGGTTTCTGCATTGGCGCCGGAAGCCGCCTGTGTGGTCTGATACATCAAATCCCGGAATGTAACAGACTGTGATTTATATCCTGTTGTGTTAACGTTAGCGATATTATTACCGATAACGTCCATCTTTGTCTGATGTGTTCTAAGACCTGCCACACCAGAGAAGAGTGATCTCATCATAATTCATTGACCTCCTAAATCAATCCCATGCCGCTATGCGGCCCAGATGCTGCCTTAATACCCCTTCTGTCATTCGGGGGCATCAGCCTCCTGTAAGGTCCGGCTAAACAATAACAGCACCATCAATATTGGTAAATATGTTTTCATCTGCCTCTATTTGGTTCATTGCTGTAATTACCGTATTATTTGGAATACTTACGATAAAAGCCAGCTGATCTACAAGTACTAATGATTCGTTAATCCCTTTCGCGCCCGCCTTCATGGTTCCCTCCAGCAAGCGTTCCATCTGATTATCCGTAAGCTCTATATTCCGCTCTGCCAGACGGTTTGCCGCATGTTTGGAGAATTTCACCCCAGCGGTTTTTTCTGCATTTTCCGCAGTCTTGTTCAATATATCCTGAAAGCGTAAGCCTTCTCCCGCATCCATGCTTTTTTTGCTTTGCTTCGACTGCGTAAAATATTTCGCCTGCAGCTGCTCTATGGAAAGGAACTGATTATTCTGAACCTTCATAATCTTCTCCTCCTTGAGAATTCCTTCTCCACTATCTCATTTAGGCATCGGCTTCCAATTCTTCCATATACTTGACAGCCTCTTCCAGTTTCTCCAGATGTTCCTTGGATACCAGCCCTTTTTCGAAGTCCGACATGCCCTGATACATCTCATTTACCTTGTCTACTTTTTCCTTGTCCTCCAGCTTCAGCTGTTCTTTCGCCGGAAGTTCATCCATCGCCTTCATGAAATCGCCGATTAAGTCTTTCACTAATTCTTCTATTCTCTTTACATAGCGATCCAGCTTGTCGGTAAAGTCTTTTGCCACAAAAGTTTTTTCATAGTTGGACATTCCGTCGTAAATTTCTTTCAGCTTATCAACATCTTCCTTATCATCCAGAGTAAGGTTCTCATAAGACGGCAGTTTGTTCATCGCTATGCCGAAAGCAAGGGCTTTGTCATAAGCATCCAGATATTGCTGGTTTGCCACCCCATATACATCGTCCAGAGAATATAATTCTCCTCCGATTGAAACATAAGCTTTGTTGTTTTCATAAACAACATAATCCACTACGCCTTGAATGGTTGTCGATTTCCCGGTGCTGTCGGTAGTATTTACGCTGACAGTCTGGCCTACCAGTGTAGATGCCCTGGACAATTCCAAAGTAGCGCTCATGTTCTGCATCTGTTCCAAAGACGAGAACTGGGCATACTGGGAAACGAATTCCGTATTGGAAGTAGGCTCCAAGGGATCCTGGTATTTCATCTGCGCTACCAAAAGTTTCAAAAAAGCTTCTTTATCCATGGTAGAACCGCTCTTTTTCGTCTCTTTTGCCAAAGACGATGCGGTTGTGCTCTCTACGATTTTGCCGTCTTTTATATGTGCTATCGCTGCCATAATTTCTCCTTTCTATACATATTCTAATCTACGCTGTAAAGTTTACAGTGCTGCCATCCGCCAATACCGGCTGTTCGTTTTCCGGCTCCGGCTCTTCATCCAGCGTCTGGCCATTTAGATTCACTCTTCTTGTGCCCTTCCGCCTTCCGTCCTGTGACTGCTGTTGCCTGCTTCCTTCTCCGTTTAAGTTTCTTTCAAACGAATGGTTTGCCACCGCCACTTCCACCGATTCCACCTTGATTCCCTGCTCTTCAAAACTGTTTTTCAGCTGGACAATCTGGCTTTCGATGGCAGCCTTTACCGTCTCGTTCTGGGTTAAGAACTGTGCGGTAATCACCCCTGCCTTTGAGGTAATGTTAATATTCACCGTGCCCAGGCTGGCGGGATTTAACTGCAGTTCCATCTGTGTCATATCGGACCTTACCTGAATCCTCATGTAATCCATAATCTGATTCATGATATTCTGGGTTTGCTCCGTATTCTGCTGTGTCATCACATTTTCGAAGGCCATATCGGTCTTCACTGCATTGCTTCGGTTTAAAAGGTTTTCTAAAAGCAAATTGCCCTGCGTGCTTTCCTGGGTATGTTCCCTATGGGAAGCCCCGTCTTTTTTCGAACCTTCTTCCTTGCCCGATGTCTGCTGCTCTTCTGCCGGCTGTGTTTTGAGCGATGTCACTTCTTCGCTTTTTGACTCACTGTTCCCGTCCACTTCCACACTGACCTTCACAGTTTCGCCATTGCGCTCCACCGTAACGGTATAATCTTCCTCACCTTCCGGTATCTGCTCCTTCACTCCGTCCTGTGCTGGCAGTTCCTGCTTATCCTTGGGTAATTCTTCCTTCGCAGTTGCCTCTTCCAGCATAGCAGCCAGTTCTTCCGGCGTAATCCCCAGTTCTTCCTGCAGCTGATTGGTTGCCTGGGATACCATTGATAAAATATTCTGCAGCGAATTGTATAACCCTTCGTCTGTCATCAATGAAAGCATATCCTCGCCTTCAATGGCCAGCACAAGCTGTGTCATGTTATCCACATTCAGCAAATCTGTCATAGTAAGCCCCAGCGCTTCCATTGCGGCTATTACTTCCTCTTCTGTGACTCCCAGTTCTTCTGCAACCTTTTCCACCAGTTCCTCACCGGTCTCCTGCAGCTTTTTATCTGCCGAAACATCCTGTGACTTTACTTCTTTGGTATTTACCTTTGCTCCATTGTCATTATCCAGCCCTTTTTTGTCCGTATTCTGTACCTGTACTTTAGTACTTCCCTGTACTGCATTGGCACTTTGAAACGCCACATTCTGCTGGCCGGAAGCTTTGCTGAAAGCATCGGTAAAATTTCCTCCCAAATCATCCTGAAGATTCCCTTTGGATTTGGTCTGCACAAAATTCATCAGCGGATTTAACTCTTTGACTGCCGAACTCGTCATCCTTTTCCCTCCTTTCCATATATTTTATTTTATTTTGTTCCAGCCAATATGCCTGCAGCCGGAAATCTATATATAAATGCGGTCAAGCCGCACATATATATCATACATCAGGACTCCGGATCCATAATCTTCGTAATCCGGGCTGCTACCTGAGGATCCATGGCTTCCAGGATTTTCCCCCTGTCCTCCGGGCTCATCACGGAGAGGATTCTTGATGCCAATCCTAAATTATCCGTCATCGCCTCAATAATTGCGGCAGCCGCTTTCGGCTTCATTTCCGAATATGCCCTGGCATATTCCTCCACTTCTGCGCTTTCCTCCACCTGCTGAACTACCTGCTTATATAAATATTCCGCAGTTGCCGGGTCGATACTCTCGAAATACTTCTTATAGGCTTCCGCCCCCGGCCCGTTCTCCGCATAAATTACTTCTTCATAAAATTCTGTCTTAATCCTCTGGAACTCTACCTGGTTATCTTCAAAAGTTTTCAGCCTGGCCACTTCTGCCTTTAAGCTTTCAAGTTCTTCCGAGTTAGCAGCTCCTGTAGACTGAGCCCTTTGCAGTTCCAATTCCAATTCCTTAATATAATTCACTGCTTCTTTCAAATCCGTATAACCGCCATAAGCTTCCTCCTCCGGATTTTCGGCCACAGCCTCCCCTTCGGTATCCGCACTGATAGGCTCTTCTTCGGAAGCAGGCAATATCTTACTGATTACCGGTACATCTTTTAAGATTGGTGCCAGTACACCGGAGCCAAAACCGCCTACATCCAATTTTACTAACAGGCACAAAATAGCTATCCATACTACAACAATCAGCCCTGTTACGAGAAAAACAGGGATACCGCCCCCCACTTCGTCGTCATCCAGTTCGGCCTCCTGCAAGGCTAATTCCTTTGCACGGCGTTTGGCTTCCTTCTTCTGCTCTTTCTTTTCCGCTTTCAGCCGCTTTTTTTCTTCTGCCACTGATTTTTTATCACTTTTTGCATCTGTATCTGTAATTACTTCTGTTCCTGCCATTTCCTTCACCTTCTTTTCTGTCCGTAGGTATAGCTGACTAATTCATCCACCTCTTTGCCTTCTCTGGCATTTTCTTCTTTCATAAATGCTTCAAAAGCATTTTCCCTCAGCTTTTCCTGGATTTTCCTCTCCTGCATTGCCTCTTTCAGCTTCTGCCTCTCTTTTTCCAGTTCCGCTTCCGCCTTGGATACCTGCACCTTCTGATAAGCTATGTATTCATCCATCTGCAGGATTGCATTCCGGTTATCCCGGATATCCTGGACATTTAAACTATCTTCCCTCAGCCTCCGTCCTTCTTCTTCATATCCTGCCTTTCTGTTGAAAAGCAGTTCCAGTTTCTCCTCTTCTTCATCCAAACGTTTTCTGGCTGCGGCAAACTCCATTTTCTGCTGTTCTTCC
>BLLT01000018.1 GCA_011958945.1 Lachnospiraceae bacterium
GTTCTCCGCAAAGCGGGAGATTTTATCCTGTTTCCTTATCACAAAGGACGATATTATCGTCTGCGATCCGGAGGGCGAGTATTTTCCGTTAGTGCAGGCACTTCATGGGCAGGTGGTAAGGCTTGCCACCAATTCAAAGGATTACTTGAACCCGATGGACATTCAGCTCTCCCATAAGGGGGACAAGGAAGCGTTGAAATTAAAGAGCGATTTTCTGATTACTCTATGTGACCTGATAGCCGGAGGGAAAGACGGTCTGGAGAATGATGAGAAGGGCATCATTGACACCTGCATCAAGCACATCTATGACGGGTATTTCAGACACCCGAAGCCGGAGAATATGCCCATACTGGAAGATTTGTATAATGCGCTGTTAAAGTATGAGCCGAGGGACGTTGCGCCGGAGATGCAGAGGGAAGCGAAGCAGAAGGCGGTACGGATTGCCAACAGCCTTGTATTGTATGTGCATGGCTCTCAGAATTATTTTAACCACCGTACCAACGTGGACGCACACAACCGGATCATGTGCTTTGACATTCGGGATTTGGGAAACCAGCTCAAAGAGATAGGGATGCTGATTGTGCAGGATGCGGTCTGGAACAGGGTGTCGCAGAACCGGGAACGGAAAGTTGCCACAAGGTACTACTGTGACGAGTTCCATTTGCTCTTAAAAGAGAAGCAGACCGCCATTTATTCAGTGGAAATCTGGAAAAGGTTCCGGAAGTGGGGCGGAATCCCGACAGGCTTGACGCAGAACGTGGGCGATTTTCTGAAATCGGAGGAAATCGAGGGCATCTTGGGGAACAGCGATTTTGTGTACCTGTTAAACCAGAACGCCAAAGACCAGCATATCTTGGCGGATAAGCTGGGATTGTCGGAAAAACAGCTCATGCACGTCACCAATTCCGAGCCGGGAAGCGGTCTGATACTGTTTGACAACGTGGTTATCCCATTTGTGGATAAGTACCCGGCAGATACAAAGACTTTTGCGATTATGAACACGAAGCCAGAAGAATCCGTAACAAAGGGGGATGAGGACAGTTAATGGCAGAAAAGAAAGGGAAGAAAAAACAGAATACCGCCTACCATAAAGAAGCAAATGCGGAGTTCCAGAAGGGAGCTGGCAATGCTTTTACGGGCGGCGGCAATGCTGCCTATCAGCCGAGGGATTCCGGTATTGGGAAGCCGGGACGTGGTTCAGGTGGCAAAAGGCAGACGGAAAAGAGTATGCTGGCACAGCAGGAAACTTTTGGACAAAAAGTCCAGAAGTCCAAAGAGAGACAGATGGGAAAAAACAGCACGTTTACAGAGAATAAAAGCATGGATTCCGGGAGCGGCGATGCCGGACAGCGTAAAACGAACCATGCTTCAAAAGCCCATGCGAAAAAGCAGATGTACCGGAACACTTCTGGACAAAAAGTCCAAAAGTCCGATGCAAAGCCGGGGCAGGAAGAAAAAACGGATTTTGTAAAGGAAAGCAGCGGATTTACCGGGCAGGAGAATTTTAACCAAACGGAGGACAGGGAGAAGCAGCAGCCGGATGCGGAAGATTACCACCGGAGGGACACTTACAGGCAGTCGCAGAAAAAGGGGAAATACCATAAAAAGCGGGTGCAGAGGGAACATCGGAATAAAGGCGGCACGAAGGAAAAAGCGGAAAATAAAACCTTTACGGAGGAATCTTTTACGGAGAATACCGGGAATCTGTTTCAGGGAGAAGGAGGTTCTGAATTTACAGGCAGTAAAAAGCTGCAAAAGAAACAGCGGCAGGCAGAAAAAGCCGCAAAAAAGGCACAGAAGGCAAGGGCGAAGCTGCCAAAGACAAGGGAATACACCTTGCAGAGAGTGTTTGACGAGAAAACCGGGAAGGGAAAATATGTGGTTGTCCCTCTGGATAAGGAGAAGCCTTTCAAGCAGGAGGGACTATCAAAGACCACCATGCGCCGGGTGCAGAATGAGAGCCGGAATTTCCTGCATGGGAAAATCGCTGAAACGGAGAAAGAAAATTCAGCGGTGGAGGGCGCACACAAATCGGAGCAGAAAGGAGAGGAATTATTTTCTTTTGTCAAAAGGCAGATAAAAGGGAAAGAGCAGAAACAGCGGGCGAAAGTGGCGAAGCTGGAAAAGAAGCAGTTTAAAAAGGAAGTCAATTTCCAGTACCAGAAGTTTCTGGAAGAAAACCCGCAGATGCAGAAAAAAGCATTGCAGAAGCGGTTACAGAAACAGCGCATCAAGCGGGAATACATCAAGGCGAGGAAGAAAGCGGCGGCAGGAAAAACAGCGGAGCAGGCGTTTGAAAAGACGAAAAACGGAGCTGTGGCTGTGGCGAGGAAGTTACAGGAGTTCGCAAGGAGAAATGCGGGCTTGCTTGTGACGGTGGGCATCATGGCTCTGCTCCTGATGATGATTATGGTTTCCGTATCGTCCTGCGGGGCGATGTTTGCGGATACGCAGTCCACGATTTTAGCGGCAAGCTATTTAAGCAAGCCGAAAGAGATTGATGCCGCCGATTTACAGCTTACCCGTCTGGAGCTTGACTTGCAGAATGAGATTGACCGGGTGGAAACGGACTATCCGGGATATGATGAATATTCCTACAATCTTGGGGCAATCGGGCATAACCCGTTTACCCTTATCAGCTATCTGTCCGCCGTCCATACGGAATTTACCGCAGGCGGGGTGGAAAGTGAAATACAGGCTCTTTTTGATGAGATGTATACGCTGACGCTCACGCCGGATACGGAAACGAGGACAAGGACGGTCACAAAGACAGGGACAAGGACGGTCACTGATCCGGTCACAGGGGAGGAAACCGAGGAAGAATATGAGTATGAGGAGGAAGAAGAATACGAGGTCAGTATCCTCAGAGTGACGCTTACAGCCATACCGCTTGAGAACCTTGTTGCCGGGAAAATGGATACCGAACAGGCGGAGATTTTTGCCATGTACCGGGAAACAAACGGTCTGCTTCAGGAGTTCGCTTCCCCGCTTAACCTTTACTGGTATTATTATGTATCAAGTTATTACGGATACCGGAAGAACCCGGTCACAGGGAACGAGGAATTTCACCGGGGCGTGGATATAGCAGTCCCCACAAGCACAACTGTATATGCGGCGCATGACGGTACGGTGACAGCGGCGGCGTATGACAGCCACTACGGGAATTATGTGGCGATTGAGGTTGACGGTTACACAACCAAGTATGCCCACATGGACAGCATCAGCGTGGGTGCGGGGCAGACAGTGGAAAAAGGGACGGTTATCGGCACAACGGGCAATACCGGGAGCAGCACAGGAAGCCACTTGCATATCGAATGTTTGTATGACGGGGAGTATTATAACCCGTTATTTTATTTCGATGTGGGCGAAGGTACGCTGTACGGGGAAACGCCGGGAGGTCTGCCGGGGAACGCCATACCGCCGGATGCCTACGATGACGCATCGGTGCAGGCTCTTATGGAGGAAGCCGCTAAATATTTGGGATTCCCGTATGTGTGGGGCGGTTCAAGCCCTTCCACAAGTTTTGACTGTTCTGGCTTCGTATGTTGGGTATTTACCAACAGCGGGGTGCATAACCTTCCACGAACTACCGCACAGGGGATTTATGACCAGTGTACGCCTGTTTCCGCATCGGACGCAAAGGCGGGGGACATTATCTTTTTTACCGGGACTTACAATTCTGCCGGGGCGGTGAGCCATGTGGGGATTTACTGCGGCAACGGGACAATGATCCACTGCGGAGATCCAATCAGCTACGCAAGCATCAACTCGTCCTACTGGCAGAGCCATTTTTACAGTTTTGGAAGATTAAATTAAGGAGGATTTATGACAAAGGAACGCATTGAAAAGGAGCTTTCCAAAGTGGATGCGCAGCTTGAATCCTTACAGGCGAAAAAGAAGGATTTGGAAGAACAGAAGCGCATGGCGGAAAGAGCCGAAAAAATGGATATTATCGAAAAGCATAAAATCTCGTCCGAGAAGCTGCAATTACTCATTAAATTCAGCGAGGACGAGATTTTGAAGTTATTGGAAGAAAAAGAAAACGCAAAGGAGATGGCAGGAAATGAAGAAAAAGTTATCAGTTAGGGCGGCGGTGTCGCTGCTCTTGTCAGCATTATTGTTCTGTATGCCCGTAGGGGCGTTTATGGTGAACAGCGGGAATACGGTAGATGCTTATGCGGAGGAAAGCGGAGCGTCAGAGGAAGGCAGTACCGAAGCGGAAACAGAGGAAAATAAGGAAACCGGGGAAACGGAAGCCGAGTCCGGTGAGAATGAGGGGGAAACAGAAACGGAATCCGGCGGCAGTGGGGAAGGTACGGAAGGCGGGACGGTATCCGGGAATGAAGTGCCGGAGCCGGAATGTACCTGTAAAGAAAAATGCACACAGTATTCCACTGATAAAGATTGTGAGGTCTGCAAGGGGGATTACAGCTTATGCGAATATGTGAACCCGAATGTAAAAATCACAATCTCCACTCCGTCCGGCTGGCACAATGACACCACGAAGGTACATATCTCTATTGAGGACGTGGCACATTCCGGCAACTTCTCCATAAAGACGGTGCAGGCGAAAGTGGCGCAGAATGGGAGCTGGACGGACATCACAGAGGATATGTATGTGGAGATTTCAGAAAATGCCACTGTCTATGTGCTTGTGACAGACCAGAGGGGCAAGACCTATGAGAAAAACCGCTATATCAAGTGCTTTGACTTCACGAAGCCTACCTTAAACGCTGCGGTCAGTGACGGTCTGCTCTCCGTACAAGCGCATGATACGGATTCCGGCATCAAGGCGGTGTATGTGAACGGGTATGAGTTTAAGGAGCTTACAAACGGTGTCTTAAATATCCGCCTGCAGCAGTTTGACGCTGGCTACCAGTATTTCACCATTTCCGCAATGGATAACGCCGGGAATATGTCAGAGGTTTATAAGACAGCGAACCCATATTATACCGATCCGGAAAAAGCGGACGGGAATGAGAAGAACCCGGCAGAGCAGCTCCCGGTGAACGCACAGGCAACCAAGCCTTCCTCCGCTACCGCACAGGTGACGGAACATACCAAGACGGACAGTGATGGGAACACCGTTTCCGAAAACAGCCTCGCAGAGCAGAAGAAGCAGGCTATGGCGGAAGCGGCGGCATCGGAGAAGAAAGAGGAATCCGGGGAGAAGGAGAAAAGCGAAACGGGGAAGGAATTTTATACAATCCAGACCGCATCGGAAAAAGTGTTCTACCTTATCATTGACCGGGACGGGGAGGAAGAAGTGGTTTATTTCCTGACCGAAGTTACGGAAAATGACCTGCTGAACGTGACAGCGGACAACAGCGATACCTTACCGCAAAATTCCGCCGCACTGGAATCCGCAATCCCTGTGACGGAGGGCGCACTTCCCAACAATAACGGGGAACAGGAAACGGAAGAAGAACCTGCGGAAGAAGCGGCAGAGGACGGAGAGGAAAATACCGAAGAACCCGAACCGGAGCCGGAGAAAACAGGGGAAAACCCGGCGGCAACTTATATCATTCTTGGGATTGTGGCAGTGGCAGCGATTGGCGGCGGTTATTATTTCAAGGTAGCCAAGAGAAAGAAAGAGGAATTTCTTGACGAGGACGATGATGAGGAGGACGAGGAAGAAGATTACGATGATGACGAGGAAAACGAGGACAGCGAGGATGATTTTTTTGAAGATAAAGAAGGGGAGGACGAATAAATGCAGTTAGTCATAGCGGAAAAACCGAGTGTGGCAAGGAGCATTGCGGAGGTAATCGGCGCAACGGAAACCAGTGACGGATATATGGAAGGGAACGGTTATATTGTGAGCTGGTGCGTGGGGCATCTGGTGGAGCTGGCACAGCCGGAAAGCTACGGGGAGCAGTGGAAGAAATGGACGTATGAGAGCCTGCCCGTCAAGCCGGAAACATGGCAGTATGAGGTGAAGCCGGACACGAAAGCGCAGTATGACGTTCTTTTTAAATTGATGCACAGGAAAGATGTGTCGGCTACAATCTGCGCCACTGATGCCGGACGGGAGGGAGAGCTTATCTTCCGCCTTGTGTATGAAATGGCAGGCTGTGACAAGCCAATCAAACGCCTGTGGATTTCCTCAATGGAGGAAAGCGCCATTCGTGAAGGGTTTGAGAACTTACAGCCGGGGAGCGATTATGATAACCTGTACCATTCCGCACTGTGCAGGCAGGAAGCGGACTGGCTTGTGGGCATCAACGGTACAAGGCTGTTTACTGTCCTGTATGGCGGAAAGGTTTTAAAGGTGGGGCGGGTGCAGACACCCACCCTTGCGATGTTAGTAGACCGGGAAGCAAAGATTATGAATTTCCAGAAGGAAAAATATTACATGGCGCATATCCTGATGGACGGGATGGATGCCGCCACCGGGCGTATTGATGATAAGAATAAAGCGGATGAGATTGCGGGGGCTTGCCGGGACGGGCAGGCTCTTACCACGTCCGTTGTGAAAGAGGAAAAAGCGGTCATGCCGCCGAAGCTCTATGACCTCACCACGCTCCAGAGGGATGCGAACCGCTTGTTCGGATTTACCGCAAAGCAGACCTTGGAGTACACACAGAGCCTTTATGAGAAAAAGTTAGCCACATATCCGAGGACGGACAGCCAGTTCTTATCCGATGACATGGGGCAGACCGCAGAGGACGTGATTGATGCGGTGTTCAGTTGCCTGATGTTTGAGGAAAACAAGGCTTCCAGACCGGACATAAAGCGGATTCTGAACAGTAAAAAGGTGACAGACCACCACGCCATTATCCCCACAATGGAGATAGTGAAAGCTGACCTTGCGGCACTGCCGGAAACGGAGCGCAAAATCCTGTCTTTGGTTGCGAGCCGCCTGTTATGCGCCACCGGGGAAAAGCATCTGTATGAAACAGTCAAGGCAGAGTTTTCCTGTGGAGGACATACTTTTGCGGTTTCCGGGAAGTCGGTCACGCATAACGGGTGGAAGTCCTTTGAGGATGCCTTTAAGCGTTCCTTTAAAATCTCCGGGAATCAGGAGGAAGAAAAAGAGGAAAAGAAGCTGCCGGAACTGTCGGAGGGACAGGCATTTGACGGTGTGCAGACGAAAGTCAGCGAGCATTTCACTTCCCCACCGAAGCACTTTACGGAAGATTTATTATTATCGGCAATGGAACGTGCCGGGGCGGAAGATATTGGGGCAGACGCAGAGAGAAAAGGCTTGGGTACGCCTGCGACAAGGGCGGACATCATTGAGAAGTTAGTCAAGGACGGGTTTGTGAAGCGTGAGAAAAAGCAGATCATACCAACAGAGGACGGAATGAAGCTGATTACGGTGCTGCCGGATGTGGTGAAGTCCCCGAAACTTACCGCTGATTGGGAAAATGCCCTGACACTGGTAGCGAAAGGGGAGCTTCCTATGGAGGACTTCATGGCGGACATTGAAAACATGGTGTCGGAGCTGATACATACCTACCATGAGGTCAGTGACGAGCAGAAAAAGATGTTCGCACAGGAGCAGGCGGCTCTTGGGGTATGCCCGAACTGCGGCGGTCAGGTGGTAAAAGGAAAATTCGGCGCATATTGCGTGAAAAAATGCGGTATGAACGTGAGCCGGGTAATGGGAGCTGCCCTTACCGATGCACAGGTGAAGGATATGCTTGCCGGGAAGAAAATCCTGTTAAAAGGGTTAAAGAGCAAGGCGGGCAAGCCTTATGATGCCTATATCATTCCGAGTGGGACGGAAGAATACCATTACACCAAAGACGGGGCAGAAAAAAGCGGGGTACAGTTTAAGTTTGTCATGGAGTTTCCGAAAAAGAAATCTTCTGGCGGGAAGAAAAAATAAGGGGGAACATGGCAGATTGAATTTATTTTCAAAAGAAAATGGAATAGAGAAAAATCAGATTTATGCAGCGGACTGTGTGGATGTACTAAAATGCCTGCTTCCGGAGAGCATAGATTTAATTATCGCTGATCCGCCATATTATCATATGAGAGGGGATTTTGATTTTATTTTCCAATCTGTGACGGAATATTTAGACTGGTGTGCGGTGTGGGTGAGGGAGTGTTACAGGGTACTCAAACCGACAGGTGCATTTTATTGTTGGGGAAGCAGCCAGATGATAGACAAGCTATCTGTTAGCGTACTGGATAAATTTGCATGGATTAAGAGGAATCTGATTGTCTGGAATTATGGGACAGGACGTCCGGGTAAAGCAATTTACCGGAATGAAGCAGAATTTATGTGGTTTTACAGCAAGCCTTACCATGAAATTAACCATGATGCAATCCGTATTCCGTATCATGCCGGGGGAGAAAAAGACAAGAGAAAAAATCCGAAAGGGAAATCCTGCGGTAATGTTTGGGAGTTTCCGAGGGTTATGCCTAATTATAAGGAGTCAACGGGACACCCAACACAAAAACCAGAAAAATTAGCGGAAAGGATTATCCTTGCAAGCAGTATGCCGGAGGCTTTGG
The DNA here is from genome assembly GCA_011958945.1 of Lachnospiraceae bacterium. Taxonomy (GTDB): domain Bacteria; phylum Bacillota; class Clostridia; order Lachnospirales; family Lachnospiraceae; genus Kineothrix. Next base: position 8,467 of record BLLT01000018.1, read on the forward strand.
TTTTTATTCCGTTTGCGGGTTCAGGCAGTGAGATTGTCCAATGTATAAAACAAGGGCGGGATTTTATCGCAACCGAAATAAATATTCCATATGTTCAGGATATTATTCTGCCCCGGATAGCGGCTACAACTAAAATAACAAAATAATAGAAAGGAAAAAGATATGTTTACAACAGGGGACAAATTATTAAACGTGATGAAAGAGGAAGAAATTAGCATTATGGAGCTTTCCAGAATGTCGGGAGTGCCGGAGAGGACAATCATGGATATTCTGGCGGGCATCAGGGAGCCGGAGCTTGGCGTGGTATGCAGGATTGCGGACGGGCTTGGTATCTGTGTCCATGAGCTTCGTGCCGATGAGGAACAGTATGCCATATCCGTACAGAAGGATACCCTTGCAAAGCTGATTGTGGTCAGCGAGATAAACGGTGTGGAGCTGGAGGAACTGATACATACCATTCTGGAAAAAGGTATTGAGGAACATGGTTTCTATGAGTAATGAAGGGATAGGTGGTAAAAAACCTTTCCCTGAAAAGTAACAGGAAACAGGCTGCAAGATACGATTTTTGTATTTTGCAGCCTGTTTGTGTAGGAGGTGGTTCTAAAAATGATTGTGGAAGTATAGACAAATTGATATAATTAACAATATCTAAATGGCATAATAAAACTAAATGCAGGCAAAAGATTTATGTAAAATTAGACAAATATAAAAGAGCCATATAAATTATTGTTAAATATATAGGAGACAGATTATGAAGAAAAAAAGAAATAGTAAACGGATGCCCTTTGATGAATTTTATAGCAATGGTTTTTTAGAACTAGGACGGATAGGAAATGTAGTATCTTTAAAAAATAATTTTACGGAAGCGGACGTTTTGGAACGAAATAAAGAATTGGCACAGCAGTATGATGAAAAGAAGGCTGAAATTGATGCATTGATTATGGATATTCGGGAGAATATTAGTAAATGTGAACCTTTATCGTTATTGATGGCAGCTACGGAACGTGGAATGTTTAATATGTTAAATACTGTTTCTGAAATACAGATAGAAGGAAAGCAAAATTTTGAGTTAAGGACTGTTGAATATATACAGAGTATTTTAGTTTCTCAGGAAAGCTATTTTGAGGAGATTCATAGTAATCAAGAAGAATTGATAGAAAAAGTGCTAGAAGAAGTTGATGAGCTGTATATGAAAACACAGATTTTTTATATTTATTGGGCGGCAAAGACAACAATTGATGATAAAGATTTGAACGAAAAAGATATACAGTATATTATGGAAGCTCAACTTATGGGGAATGTGCGAGGAAAAAGATACCAATTTCAACAGCTCACGAATCTAAAAACTTTGTTGTTACCTCATTCGGGAAAAATGGAAGAATTATATGGGGTGTCAGCACAGGATTTGTTAGCAGGATTAGAAAAATTGGAGTATTCTTTGTCAAGTGCTAAACTTGATTCTTGGAAAGGAATGTTTAACGAGTTTCTAAAGTTCCAAAAAGCATCAGAGGGAAAAAGTTCGGAAGACATTGAAAAACTCTTTGATGAAATACGAGAAAGCCAACAAAATTTGGAGTTAAGTAAAAAGTGTTTTGGAACAGATCTATATGATATAAAAAAAGTAACGGAATGGGATGACAGATTAGTAAATAGTTTGTCATGGGATATTGGTGAATGTAGGGAATTTATAGATGGGGGAATTTTTTCGGGATGGATTATTCGAGATTTGCCTGTTCAAAAGAAACCTTTTATAAAAATAAATGGTGTTAGTTATTGCTTTGATTATTATAATCTATTTGATAATATTTATCGTATTATTCAAAAAGATATGAAAAGACATGATAGTAAATATACAACACGATGGGCAGACATACAGCAAAGAGCAAGTGAAACTTTGGTAGAAGAACAATTTAAGCGCCTTTTGCCGGGGTGTCAGTCTTATGTGGGAAACTATTACCCAATAGGAAATTCATTAAAGAAAATGGACGAAAACGATATAATAATACTATATGATGACACCCTCATTATCGCAGAGGTTAAAGCAGGCTCTTTTACATATACTCCAGCAATAACAGATTATAAGGCGCATAAAAGCTCCTTTGATTCGTTGATTGGAAAAGCTGATTATCAGTGTGAAAGAACATTAAGTTATATAAATAATGCCGAAGAAATAACTTTTTATGACGATAAAAAGAATGAAAAGGTGACTTTTAATAGAGGAAAATATAAAAATGTATTTACATTTTGCGTAACGGTTGATAATTTTAATGCTTTTGAAGCAAAAATTGAGAAGATGAATTTTTTGCAGGTAAATAGTGGAACAATAGCGATAAGTGTGGATGATCTGGAAGTTTACACAGCGTATTTTGATTCACCATTATACTTCTTACACTATTTAAAACAGCGTAAAGCAGCAACAAGGTCAAAGACTTTATTGCTTAGTGATGAGCTGGATCATTTGGGGATGTATATTGTTCATAATAACTATGAAATGTATGCAGGTGAATTTGATGATTGTAATTCATTTGCTGCATATGGTTATAGAGAGGATTTAGATGCATATTTTGCAAGTTTGCATTGCAAAGAAGTAGAAAGTGCTAAACCAGTACAGGAAATTCCAAATGAAATTAGAAAAATTATTTCTGTTGTGGAAGAAAAGCAATTATTTGGAAGAGTATCTTTTGTGAATTTTTTGTTGGATTATGCGCCTGAAACGAGAAATCAACTTGTGGAAACAATTCATTATTTATTAAAGCGACAGAGGGAGATAGGCAGAATGTTTCCAGCATTTAGCAACGGAGATGTAATGCATGGATGTTTTGTAAAACAGAATGGGATTAAAGAGTTTGGCGAAGAAGATAGACTTAATTATATGTATGCAAACATGATGAAGGTAGGACAGAATGAAAGTTGGTATATTCTTCTTGAATATGACGAATCAGATGAATTGCAGGATGTCACTTTTAAAAAATTATATATTGAGGATATTGACAAAGACGGGTATGATAAGAATAAATTAGAAAAATTTGCAGATGTAATTTATCAAAATAGGGTTGTAGAAACATTGAAGAAACAGCATAAAAAGAAGATATATCCGAATGATCCATGCCCATGTGGTAGTGGAAAGAAATATAAAAAATGCTGTGGCAAAGCGTAATTATAATAGTATTGAATTGCACTTAGGAGAAATCTTAGGTGCTTTTCTTATATTAAAAATCCGAGGAAAGGAGCAGACAAAAATTGAATAAAGTTTACCGTCACTGGTGGCAATGGCTTATGAACGAACCATAGCCACCTTTTTTATTGCCTAAAATTACGAAAAACTAAGAAACGGAGGTTTACAATGAGAAAATATGACGTGATTTCCGCACTCTCCGAAGAAACATCAAAAAGGGTGACGAGAAATGAAGAAAGCTGGAAGAAATATCTGAACACAGCTTCAAGGCTCTACAAATACCCGTTCAAAGACCAGCTTCTTATCTATGCCCAAAGACCGGACGCCACAGCCTGCGCTTCCATAGAGATATGGAATGAAAAAATGCACTGTTGGGTGAATAAGGGCGCAAAGGGGATTGCGCTTCTTGATGAAGAAGGGAGTCCCTACACCGGACTGCGGTACGTCTTTGACATATCGGACGTGCATAAGGCAAGGCGCATCGGGCGTTTTCCTCAGCTTTGGGAGATGCGGGAGGAACATCAGGAAGCGGTTCTGAACCGTCTGGAAGGGATTTACGGGGATACCAATAAGGAAGCCGGGTTTACGGACAGGATCAGGGAGATTGCTTCCCGGATTGCACAGGACTGTTATGGGGAGCTTGCTTCGGATATGGAATATCTGAAAGAGGGAAGTTTTCTGGAGGAACTGGACGAGCTGAATATCGCTGTTCGTGTCCGGGAAACGCTGGCGGACAGCATCGCCTACACCGTCTTAAAGCGGTGCGGCATGGAAGATGCGGAGCTGGCAGAGGAAATCCAGTTCCCTTATATCCATGAGTTTAATACAATAGAAACCCTGTCACATATCGGTGACAGCATATCCGATTTATCCAAGCCTGTGCTTATGGAGATTGGCAAAGCAATCGGGGCGTATGACAGGGAAATCGCCGGAAAGGAAGCATCAAGAAATTTTGGCGAAAAAGGACTTGCAAATACCTCTGACACACGCTATAATGCTTTAAAGCGTGAAAGCAAAACAGAGGACGTACAACCTACCACACAGACCGGAAATGCCGGGGAAAGGGGAAATAATGATGAATCTGACCTACGAGAAGAACGGGGATTACATGATACCGATGTTACAGGTGGACGAGCAGCCGGAGGGGACGCTCACGAAATACGGGCTGATGAGGAAGAATTACTTACAGGAACACAAGAAGGGGATTTACACCGGGCTTCTGCTGAAAGGGAAGCTGAAAGAGCATCTTCTGACCATTCAGGAGCAGGCGGAGCAGAGGATGGAACTGCTGACCGGGCAGATGATGAAGCAGGAGGGAGTGACGGAAAAACTCAAGGCGGAGAACCAGATGCTCTGGGTTCAGAAGATGAACAGCATCAGGCACTCGGCGGAGGAGATCGTGCTGAGGGAACTGGTATACAGTCTGTAAATGAGGAAGAAATAACTGAAAATAAGGAACTGACAGAGCCGGGTAATGGAGAAAGCGCATTATCCGGTTTTTCTTTGTCTGGCGAGGAAATCATTAACAGGCATTGGGCAGAGATTGAAAAGGGGATTTTGCAGTTTGATGAATTTATGGTGCATAAATGCCCGGATATTGCCGGGGTAATGCTTTTTGAGCCGGATAAGGATAAACAGACGGAATACATCAAAAACAGTTACCGTCATGGGGAAAACACAGAGTTTTATGTGGGGAAAGAAAGAGCCGGATACAGGGCGGACGAAAGCGGTATGACGCTTTGGAACGGAACATATGCACATCGGAAAGCAGAAGCAGTTATTACATGGGAAGCTGTGAGGGACAGCATCGCCTTTTACATGGAAAAGGGCGAATATCTGAAAGAGGGGCAGATACCGCAGTGGGAAGAACCGAAAGAAACGGAAGTTTACCAGCAGCTTAGTCTATTCCCAACGATAGAGGAACAGATCGGCACAATAGAAGCGGCGCAGGCAGGAGAGAAATATATCATGCCCGCCGCTTTTTCTCTGCCAAAGGAGCAGCTTGAAGCCATTTTACGCACAGGGGGCGGACGGGATAACAGCAGGAGCCGCATTTATGCCAAGTACCAGCAGGGCAAAACGCCGGAGGAAATGGCGGAGTTTCTCAAAAATGAGTACCGGACTACGGGGAAAGGCTTTGATTTTGGCAGCAATCCTATTTCCGTCTGGTTCAATGAATCCGGCATGAGCATCAGCTACGGGATGTCTGCAAAGGAAAACCCGGTTGCGGTGATGGGCTGGCAGGAAATAGAGGGCGTTGTCCGTTCTATGGTGGAGAATGGCTCTTATATGGGCGCAAATGAAGTGTTCCTTGTGGATGCGGTGGAACGCCAGAGGGTGTCAAATGACCTGTTCAATTTCTTCCGGGACGGTATCGGGGAAATCCCGGAGAACATACCGATTAAGACTTACAACCACCCGGAGAGCATGACAAACCTCTGCGAGCTTTTATCCACGCAGGAGGGGCGTGATGTTGTCGCCGGGGAGCTTTCCCACGCAAAAGAGCAGATTGAAGCCGGGGAAAAGCAGATAAGATGGCGGTATGTAAAAAAGCCGGAGCATCTGCTTTCAGAGATTGCGGATTTAAGCACAGAGAAAACGGAATACCCGGTACAGGACAGCGTGGAGGTGCTGCATGAGGATTTTATTACGCAGGATGAGATAGACGAGCGTCTGACGGGCGGCAGCAATGTTCATCATGGGCAGTTCCGTATCTATGAGTATTTTATGGAGGGGCATGACAGGAAAGAAAACATTGCCTTCCTTAAAAATGAATATGGGACGGGCGGCGGCTCTCCCGCCTTAATCGGTTCAGACCGGAGCGATGAATGGCACGATTCCAAAGGAATCAAACTGGGGAAAGGCAGGATAGGCGATCCATACGCAAAGGTGCTTTTAAAATGGAATGTGGTGGAAAAGCGCATCAGGGAGCTTGTCAGTGCGGACAAATACCTTACGCCGAAGGGGAAGGAAGCCTTTGCACAGTACAAAAAAGAGCAGGCGGAGGAAGCCATGCGCCGGGAGCAGGAAAAGCTGGAGCATGGTGTCCGGGTGGAGTGCAAAGATGCCATAGAAAAAGCGATTGCGGAGAAATTTGACGGTTACACCCTTCCGAGGGATACCGCAGAGGGCGTTATCCGGCAGTATGGGAAAGAGCGTGTAGAAATTGTCCTTGCCACTACAATTACACGTTTATCCCATGACGGGCGGTTTTCCACCAACAATAAGGAATGGGCAGAAAGCCTTGTGCCTTCCGTTGACTGGAAGTCAGTGGATTATACTGTCACTTCCCACCCGGCTGTTTTGGACGGTTTCACCAATCAGGCAAGGCGGTATATAGAGCATGACAGAGAACCGGAAAAAATGGCTGTACCGGAGCAGGAAGCGGAAATTTCCGGGGACAATATTCAGAGTCCCGAACCGGAAAATAAATCCAGTGAAAGTGAAAAGGCTCTGGTTGAAAGGTTAGCGGAAATGTCCGCAGTGGTAAAAATCTGCGGTGCGCTGTCCATGAAAGATGTGGTCGGCTGGAATGAGGATACCGGGGCGGTTGCCATAGAGGACGCTGACAGGAGGTTAGAGGGCAAGGCAGTTTATGACACCCTGTTTCTGGAAGCCGCCGATTATGTACTGATGCAGTCATTAAGCGGCAATGCGGAAAAAGCGGTGGAGATGGATGCTCTGCTGAAGGAAGCACAGAAGTATGCGGCACGTTATGAGAATGAGCCAGAACAGCAGAGGGAAGGACACGCTGCGGAAGTATCTGAAGCAGAGCTGGCAGGAGAACGCCGGGAGGAAAATCACCCGGATGCAGAGCCGGAAAAACGGACAGAAGAACCGGAACAGGAAGAAACAGTACGCTTTACGGTTACGGAAACTTCGGATGCCTTTACAGAGCCTTATGCGGTGTGGGACAGCGAAATGCAGGATTATTATGTAACAGGCGATGGCACAGTGCCGACATTTGACACACCGGAGGAAGCGGATGTTTTTTGTCAAAATCTCAACGGAGATTTACAGGGGAAAGAATCAAAAGATATTGTATCAGAGCCGGAAAATGTTACAGAGGAAACGGAACAGCCGGGAACGGAAGATGTTTCAGGCGCAAAAAATTCTGCTGAAAAAGATGATTTCCCCGACATTGACACACAGGCTATCCGGGAAGGTCTGGAAAAAGCGGGCATTGTGGACGGGCAGGTTGTAGATGAAAATGCTTTGGAAAACAGCCCGTTTATCCGGCAGGTCATGGGGGATGTGGAAACTCTGACCGGGGGCAATCCGCCAGAACCGGGGAAGGTTTCAGGAAAACAGCCGGAGATTGATAAATCAGGCGCAGTCAATTATCATATCTCTTTCAACGAAGCGGAGAACACAGGAAAAGGCTTTGCGCCGAAAGAGAAGTTCCGGCAGAACGTGGAAGCCATACGAACCCTTGAAAAGATTGAAAGTGAACGCCGCACTGCCACACCGGAAGAACAGGAAGTTTTAGCAAAATATGTGGGGTGGGGCGGTCTTGCCGATGCCTTTGATTCTTCCAAAGCGAACTGGGCGAATGAGTATCAGGAATTAAAAAGCCTGCTATCCCCGGAGGAATACGCTTCCGCAAGGGAAAGCACGTTAAATGCCCACTATACAAGCCCGGTCATCATTCAGGCAATCTATGACGCAGTGGGGAAAATGGGATTTACCAGAGGGAATGTGTTAGATCCCGCCGCAGGCATTGGGAATTTCTATGGCTGTCTGCCGGAGGAAATGGCGGGAAGCAGGCTGTACGGGGCGGAGCTTGACGGGATTACCGGGCGCATCGCAAAACAGCTCTACCCTCATGCGGACATTCAAATCACAGGCTTTGAAAACACCACCTATCCCAATGACTTTTTTGACGTGGCGGTGGGAAACGTGCCTTTCGGACAATATAAAGTGTCTGACAGGCAGTATGACAAGCATAACTTTTTAATCCACGATTATTTTTTTGCAAAGACTTTGGATAAAGTGCGTCCGGGCGGCATTGTTGCCTTTGTCACTTCAAAGGGGACGATGGATAAGAAAAACCCGGAGGTGCGGAAATACCTTGCACAGCGGGCGGAGCTTTTAGGGGCGGTCAGGCTCCCGAACACAGCCTTTAAGGAAAATGCGGGTACGGAGGTCACTTCGGACATTCTGTTCTTAAAGAAGCGTGACCGGGTATTAGACATTGAACCGGACTGGGTGCATCTGACGGAAAAAGACGGTATCGTGATGAACCAGTATTTCGCAGACCACCCGGAAATGGTGCTTGGAAAAATGGAGATGGTTACAGGGGCGCATGGCATGGAGAGCGCCTGTCTGCCGGATGATTCCCTTCCCTTGTCGGAACAGCTTAACCATGCGCTTTCCTATGTAGAGGGCAGCATCGAGCAGGCGGATTTTAACGAGATTGAAGATGAACTGGCAAGGGAGAACATACCCGCCGATCCGGATGTGAAGAATTATAGCTATACCGTAGTGGACGATAAAGTGTATTACCGGGAAAATTCCATTATGAAGCCTGTGGACGTTTCGGAGAAAGCGGAGCAGCGCATGAAGGGCATGGTGGCGATCCGGGACTGTACGCAGGAACTGATAAACTTCCAGTTGGAAGAATACCCGGATGAAATGATTAAAAACAAACAGACGGAGTTGAATCAGTTATACGATGATTTCTCCAAGAAATTCGGTCTTATCAGTTCACAGACCAATAAGAGGGCGTTCAATCAGGATTCCAGCTACTGCCTGTTATGTTCCCTTGAAAATCTGGACGATGAGGGGAACTTCATTGGAAAAGCGGATATGTTCACGAAGCGTACCATTAAAAAGCAGGAAGTTGTGACGAGCGTGGACACAGCCAGTGAAGCGCTGGCGGTATCGCTTAGCGAGAAGGCGGGCGTGGATTTAGCCTATATGTCGGAGCTTGCGGACAAGAGCGTGGAGGAAATCACAAAGGAGCTTGCCGGGGTAATCTTCCAGAACCCGGTCACAGAGGAATGGGAAACCGCAGACGAGTATTTAAGCGGGAACGTGCGGGAGAAGCTGTCAGTGGCGAGAACCTTTGCAGAAAACCACCCGGAATATGCCATTAACGTGTCCTCACTGGAAAGCGTACAGCCGAAGGAGCTTGACGCATCGGAGATTGAGGTGCGTATCGGCGCAACATGGATTTCCACAAAATATATTGAGGACTTCATGCGTGAAACCTTTGAAACGCCGGGATACCTGCTTGAACGTAAGACAATGGGCATACAGTATTCAGGCGTGACCGGGCAGTGGAACGTGAAGGGGAAAAATGCGGACAGGGGAAACGCACTTGTCAATATGACCTACGGAACAGGGCGGGCAAACGCATACAGGATTTTAGAGGATTCCTTAAATCTGCGTGACACCCGTATTTTTGACATTGTGACAGAGGACGGGAAAGAAAAAAGAGTCCTCAACAAAAAGGAAACCATGCTTGCAAGCCAGAAGCAGGAAGCAATCCGGGAAGCCTTTAAGGACTGGGTGTTTCGTGATCCGGAGCGCAGGCAGGATTTATGCGCAAAATATAATGAGCTTTTCAATTCCACCAGACCGAGGGAATATGACGGTTCGCACTTAAAATTCCCCGGCATGACACCGGACATTGTACTCAGACCGCACCAGCTTAACGCTGTGGCGCATCAGTTATACGGGGACAACACGCTCCTTGCCCATTGCGTGGGGGCAGGCAAGACCTTTGAAATGATTGCGGCAGCAATGGAAAGTAAAAGATTAGCATTGTGCCAAAAGAGTTTATTTGTTGTGCCGAACCACCTGACGGAGCAGTGGGCGAGTGACTTCCTGCGCCTGTATCCGGGGGCGAATATCTTAGCGGCAACCAAGAAAGATTTTGAACCCGCCAATCGGAAAAAGTTCTGCTCCAGAATCGCAACCGGGGATTACGACGCTGTGATTATCGGACATTCTCAATTCGAGAAAATCCCGCTTTCCACCGAAAGACAGATGGCGATGATTGAAAGGCAGATAACGGAAGTTGAAATGGCAATCGAAGCGCTCAAAGCGGAAAATGGCGAGCGTTACTCCATTAAACAGATGGAAAAAACAAAGAAATCACTGTCCGCAAGGTTGAGCCGGTTAAATGATTCCAGCCGGAAGGACAATGTTGTGACCTTTGAACAGTTGGGCGTGGATCGGCTGTTTGTGGACGAAAGCCATAATTATAAGAACCTCTTTTTATACACAAAAATGCGGAACGTGGCGGGCATCGCACAGACGGAAGCGCAGAAATCCTCGGATATGTTTGCAAAGTGCCAGTACATGGACGAACTGACCGGAGGGAAGGGCATCACATTTGCGACGGGTACGCCAATCTCAAATAGCATGACGGAATTATACACTAATATGCGTTATCTCCAGTACAACACCTTACAGCGATTGGGGTTAGGGCATTTTGACAGTTGGGCGGCATCATTCGGGGAAACTCAGACAGCCATAGAACTTGCGCCGGAGGGAACTGGATATAGGGCAAAAACAAGGTTTGCCAAGTTTTTCAATCTGCCAGAACTGATTGCATTATTTAAAGAGAGTGCGGATATTCAGACGCCGGATATGTTAAAGCTGCCTGTGCCGGAAGCGGATTATGAAAATATTGTGTTAAAGCCGAGCGAGTACCAGCAGGACATGGTTCAGTCACTTGCGGACAGGGCGGAGGCAGTCAGGGACAGGAAAGTGCAGCCGAACATCGACAATATGCTGAAAATCACCAACGATGGAAGAAAGTTAGCGTTAGACCAGCGGCTCATCAATGATATGCTTCCCGATGAAGAAAACTCCAAAGCCACAACCTGTGTGGATAAGGCGTTTGAGATTTGGGAGCATACAAAAGAGCAGAAATCGGCGCAGCTTATCTTCTGCGATTTATCCACACCGAAGGGAGATGGGACATTTAACGTATATGAGGACATCAGGGATAAGCTCATGGCGAAGGGAGTGCCGGAGCAGGAGATAGCTTTTATCCATAACGCCAATACGGAAACAAGGAAAGCGGAGCTGTTCGCAAAAGTAAGAAGCGGGCAGGTTCGTTTTTTGTTAGGCTCAACCGCAAAAATGGGAGCCGGAACCAACGTGCAGGACAGGTTGATTGCGTTACACCACCTCGATGTGCCCTGGCGTCCGTCCGACATTGAACAGCAGGAAGGGCGGATTTTAAGACAGGGCAACATGAATGACAAGGTAAAGATTTTCCGGTATGTGACGGAGGGGACATTCGATTCGTACAGTTGGCAGCTTATCGAGAACAAGCAGAAATTCATTGGGCAGATTATGACGAGCAAATCCCCGGTCAGAAGCTGTGAGGACATAGACGAAGCGGCTCTCACTTATGCCGAGGTGAAAGCTCTGGCAACGGGCAATCCCTACATAAAAGAAAAGATGGATTTAGATATTCAGGTATCCAAGCTAAAGCTGTTAAAGGCGAACCACACCAGTCAGAAGTACCGCTTAGAGGACAATATCGTGAAGCATTACCCTGTGCAGATTGCTTCCATGAAAGAACGCCTTGCGGGGTATCGTGCCGACATTCAGACCTACGCACAGAATAAATTCCCGGATAAAGACACTTTCTCCATAAAAATCGGGAACCGGGTATATACGGACAAGAAGGAAGCCGGGGCAGCACTGATTGATATGTGCCGGAGCGCAAAACAGCCGAATATGGCAGTCACAATCGGGGAGTATCAGGGGTTTAAGATGAGCGTTTCCTTTGATTCGTTCTTTTCCAAGTTTACGGTGAATTTAAAGGGCAGCATCAGCCATGAGGTGGAAATCGGCACTGATCCGTTGGGAAATTTGCAGAGGTTAAGCAACGCCTTAGAGGGCATGACCGGGAAAATGGAAACGGTGGCGCAGAAGCTGGAGAACGTGGAGCATCAGCTTGAAACCGCAAAGGTGGAGGTCACAAAGCCATTCGCACAGGAAGCAGAGCTTGCGGAGAAGCTGGAACGCCTGACAGAGCTAAATGCCCTGTTAAACATGGACGAAAAGGGCGGCGATGGGATTGATATGGACGATGAGCCGGAGAATGACGGGGAACAGGAGGAACTTGATACAGAGGAAATGGGGCGTGATGCGGAAGCGGTGGCGGATGCGCCTTTCAGACCGCAGGTGAACCGGGCAGTATCGGAGAAGGTGGCGGAGCATGGGAAGGAGAGGATGTTAGCCGACAGTCCGAGAGGGCGCATTTCCGTAAAAGAGAAACTTGCCGAGATGCGTGAGAGGGCATATGGGCAGAAACAGCCGGAAAAGCCGGATATTTCAAAAGGTAAAGGAAAAGAGGAAAGTTTATAAGGAGGGCAAAATGGAAACAGCAGGACAGTACACAAAACAGGTCATGGAGGAAAATGACGCATTAAAGCAGCTTATGGAGCTGCTGAACCAGCAGAACATGAACGAGCAGTCACAGGATTTTATGGGGGTTTTCTGGTATGTGGCGGGTATGCAGGTGCAGCTTGCCGCAATGGTGGATGAATTACAGGGTGTCCGGGAGCAGCTTTCGCAGATGCAGGAGAAACAGCCGAAGTCCGTTACGGAGAACCTTATGGAGAAAATATCCCACCTTCAGGAGAAAGTCACAAGCCTGTCGGAACGTCTGACAGCGGTAAGAAACCGTCTGGTGGAAACAGCAGCGCAGGCGGTCAGCACTTTTAAGGAAAAAGGCAGGGCGGAGATGTGCAAGGTTCTCCAGAAAGGAATCTCCGGCGTGAAGTCCATGCTTTCCGGCTACCGGGAACGTCTGGTTGACGTGATGACGGACTGTGAAAAGACAGCCAACCAGATTGACAGCATCGGGGATGAATTGAAACAGATTGGGAACAGCGTTTCCAACGTGGGCAGGCTGTTAGCCGGGAAAGGAACGAAAGAGGTATCGGACGAAAAGTCGGGTGTCGGTCTGACAAGGGCAGTCAACACGCCTGTAAAAAAGGCGGTGGAGAACCTGCGGAAGAAGATTGACGGGGCGGATCAGGCGTTTGAAAAGCTGGATCGGCTCTCTGCCCGTCTGGATGCCGGGAAGGAAGCGGAGAAAGGAGGGCGGGTGTCCGTAAGGGATAAGCTGTCGCAGATGAAGGAGAAGGCGGGACAGCAGAAAAAAGCGCCGGAGCCGGATAAGGTAAAAAGCAAAGAGGAATGTTTATAAAACTATCAGCAAATAAAAATATCCAAAGCGGGGGCAGACAGGGAAACTTATCTGCCCTCTGTTTTTGTGGAGGAGGAGAGATAACCATATGGCAGATGCAAGAACTGAAAAACAGAAAGTAAAAGAAATAACGGACAGGCTGGAGGAAGGATTGAAGGAGCTGTTTGAGGGGGAGAAATATAAAAGCTACCTGAACACCATGTCAAAATTCCACAATTACAGCGCAAACAATATCCAGCTCATAGAGATGCAATGCCCGGATGCGACATACGTTGCCGGGTACAAGGCATGGCAGAGGAATTTTGAACGCCATGTAAACAAGGGCGAGAGGGGTATCCGTATCCTTGCGCCTGCGCCTTATAAAATCAAAGAGGAACAGGAGAAGATTGATCCGGTAACAAATGAGCCTGTGCTTGACCGGGACGGGATGCCCGTCATGGAGGAAGTGGAGATAAAGATACCCGCCTTTCGTGTCGTGACAGTGTTCGATTATTCCCAGACGGACGGGAAAGAGCTTCCCGGACTTGGCGTGAGTGAACTGCATGGGGATGTGGAGCGTTACCGGGATTTTATGGAAGCGTTAGAGAGGGTTTCCCCTGTCCCAATCCGATATGAGGAAATGGAGGGTGACAGGAAAGGATATTTTATTGATTTAAGCCGCCCTATCGCCATTAAAGAGGGCATGAGCGAAGCGCAGACCGCAAAGACCGGAGTCCATGAAGTGGCGCACGCAAAGCTCCATACAAGGGAAGCGGAGCAGGATACGGAGAAAGCAGTCTATAAAGACCGGGAAACCAAAGAAGTGGAAGCCTTATACTCATATTTCTATAATGTTTAGCATTTTCTTTTTTCTCCATATTTCCTCACTTTCCTGTTAAAAAGATGAGCATTATCAGATACGCTATTGATAGGAATCCCCTACATTACAGGGTTCCAGAAAGGAGCGCATTTGATATGCAAACAAACTATTTAGAAGCCACTTCATCCGTGCTTAGCCTGATGAAGAAACCCGACAGTGTATGTAAAAACATCAACGTACACAAAACCTGTTACACTTTGCTTTTCAGGCATCTGTCAGGTCAAGGCATCCCTTTTTCAATGGATGCTGCCCTTGGCTGGCTTGACCTTAAAAAGCAGGAAATTTCCCATGGGACATACTCCCAATACAGGAATGCACTGTTCCGTCTCGAACATTACCTGCTCTTTGGCAACATTGACAGCCCCTTCTGCCGTTCAGAGGATTTCTTTTTCTGCCGGAGCGGCATGTCCGTATCCTTTTACCGCCTGACATTTGAACTGGAAGAATACTATGATGCCGTACAGAATCCCGCATACTACCATTCTTATGCCGTTGCCATTAAGGAGTTTTTCAGGCTTGCGACATCATCCGGAGTAACAGAGCCGGAAGCGGTAACAATTGATCTCATTATCAAGTATTGGAACGACTATTGCTGTTCCCTGGAATCCTTGGCCAGGCGCCGCAATGCTGTATGTGCTATAACTGCCCTCATGAAATACCTGCACGGCAGGGATGGCATCCCAATCTGCTACCAGCTTGTCCTGTATGGGGAAAATGTCGGCAGGCTTTTGTCTATGAAGATGCCGGAAACCGGAACAGCTTTCCACCCAAGCGCTGCGCTTGACGGAAAAGCGGATGAGTATCTGGATGCTTTGGATGAATGGAAGTATATGGAGACTTCCAAGGATCTTTACCGCAATGACCTTACATGGTATTTCATGTTTTTGGAGCTGAACCATGTATGCCATTCGTCAGAAACAGTGTCCGCATGGCTGTCCATGCTTCCCGAATATCCGAACCAGAAAAAGGATAACTGTTCCATAACTGCCCGGCGCTCGCACACCGTCAGGATGTTTGAGAAGTTCCTGCGTGGTGATATGGCAACTAATGTAGTCCATCAGTACCAGCGGGCATCTGACATGCTCCCTTCCTGGAGCCGGGAAATCCTCACTGGTTTTGTTGAAAGCCGGAAACGCGATGGCATGGCCAGGACAACGCTTGCCATGTGCAGTGCGGCAGGAAGCAGCTTCTTCCAATATCTTGGGACCGTCGGCATTGATTCCCCGGAAGGCATAACCCCCCAGGCAGTTGCTGCATTCCATAACCAGGATACCCACTCGACCCCGGAAAGCAAAAATGGTTATGGCACCAAGCTCCGCCAGCTTCTCCGCTACATGGCGGACAAGGGTCTTGTGCCGCCGAACCTTGCTTTTGCCATACCGGCCAGCTGTGCGCCGCGCCGCAGTATTGTTGATGTCCTCAGCGAAGATATGGTGGAGAAGATCTATGATTACCGGGAGGAAGCCTCCAGCCCTATCGAACTCCGTGATACTGCCATTGTCATGCTCGGACTCCGTATGGGCATCAGGGGCGTTGACATCCTGAATCTCCGGGTAAGCGATTTTGACTGGAATGGTAAAACAGTTTCCTTTATCCAGCAGAAAACGGGAAAAGCCATGACACTGCCAGTACCGACAGATGCCGGGAACTCTGTGTATAAGTACATCCTTAATGGGAGGCCCCTGTCTGCTGATGCCGGGAACGGATATATATTCATCCGTCATCAGGCCCCTTATACCCCTTTAAAGGTTACGGCTGCCTGCCGCAATGCTTTGAAAAGGATCCTGTCCACTTATGGTTTTGAATTGTCACCGGGCCAGGGGTTCCACATGACAAGAAAGACATTTGCCACCAGGCTGCTCAGGGCTGACAACAGGCTGGACGATATCTCAAATGTCCTCGGACATGCCAGCCGGGAAACAGCCGAAGTGTACCTGGAACGTGATGAGGGACGAATGCGTATGTGCCCCCTGGAGTTTGGAGGTGTCCTGTCATGACATATACATTTGAAAGCGGCCTGGCAGAGCACATCAGAGGGCTTATTGCCCAAAAACATGCAGATGGCTTTATTTACACTTCCAATGAAAAGCTTTTAAAACGATTCGATGCTTTCTGCGCCCGGTATTTCCCCAACGAATCAACAGTCACCTATGAACTGGCTGCCAGATGGTCAGAAGCCAGGCCGGGCGAGGGCGCCGGATACCATAACCGCCGGATATCAATCGTAAAAGTACTGGCCGAATACATACTTTCGCTCGGAGAAGACGCATATATCCCCGGCTTCTTCTGCAGGGAACACAAACCGGTTCTTTATATCCCTTCAAAAGAGGAAGTGAAAAAGCTGCTACGGAACATGGATACCCCCACATCACATAACCCGAAACAGCTGCGTCTTGACAGGGAATGCAAGGTGCTGTTCCTCCTTTATTTCTGCTGCGGGCTGCGCCTGTCAGAAGGAAGGCTCCTGAAATGGCAGCATATAGATCTGGAAAGCGGGACGCTTACTATACTTGGTTCAAAAGGCAGGAAAGACCGCCTTGTATATCTTCCGGAAGACAGCATTCCGATCCTGAAGATTTATAAAGAAAAAATGGAATCGGAATTTAAAGGTGTTGAGTGGGCATTCCCGGGTGCCAGCCCTGAAAAACCTGTTTCATGCTCAGGGGTAGAATCCTGCTTCAGGAGGCACTGGACAATGACAGTGACAGGGCAGACACCGGAAAAACACCCGACACCCCATTGCCTGCGCCATGCGTTTGTAGTTGAGAGATTTAATGAATGGATGGCGCAGGGGATAGATACCAATAAGATGCTCCCCTACCTCAGCAGGTACCTCGGGCATAAAAGTCCTGGGGAAACTTATTACTACTATCATTTGGTTGACAATGCCTTTGATACTGTACGGCAGAAGGACTCAGTTTCAGGAAAAGTGATCCCGGAGGTGAAGCTGTATGAAGAATAAAAATGCTAAAACACCTACGGATCAGCTCTTTTTTTCAAAGACCTGGAATTTTCTGAATATTTACCTGGTCAGCCAGGCAGGGAGAAGCCCTGCAACAGCCGAATCTTACCGGGATTCCCTGACTGTGTTCAAAAACTACCTTACGGGCGAGCTTGGCAGCCCTATCAGTATTTTTAAGTTTTCTGACTGTACAAAAGAGTGCATTTATGGTTACCGGGAATATCTTCTCAACAAGGGAGTCAAGCCCTCCACTGTCAATGTCAGGGTAGCCGCCATACGTTCTTATTTAAACTATGCAGCAGACATGGATGTATCGGTACAGTCAATAGCCCTTGCCATAAGCCGGATATCGCCATGCAAGACCATAGCAAAGGAAAACCCAATCCTTACCGAAGATGCGCTTACGGCGCTGCTTGCGGCCCCTCCCCATACCCGGACCGGCATCAGGGACCGTGCGATACTGGTTCTGCTTTATGATACTGCAGTGAGGATAAGCGAACTGCTTAACATCAAGCTGTGCGATATCGTGCTGGATAAAAGATATCCATATGTTTTTATTACTGGAAAAGGGAATAAGGAACGCACCATTCAGCTTACAGATAAAGCAGCCGGCCATTTAAAAGAATACCTGCGTGTTTACCATGGGGCTTCTCCCAAAGAGGCTTATCTGTTTTCAACAACCATAAAAGGTGTGACTGACCGTATGTCTGTTGGCAATGCCCAGCGCATTATAAAAAAATATGCTGCGCAGGTCAGGGCCGAAGGGGTTGTGCTTCCTGAATCTGTGCACTGCCATATGTTCCGCAGGACAAGGGCGACAAACCTTTATCAGGACGGCGTAGCAATAGAGCTGGTTTCGACAGTACTCGGCCATGCCCGTACAGATACAACAAAAAACTACTATGCCAAAGCCTCCGTTGAGCAGCTTCGGGATGTCCTCGAATCAGTACCAATACCAACAGAAAAAGAAGAGCCTTTGTGGGTGGGCAATGAAGATGAGATAGCCCGCCGCTGTGGGTTAAGGTAACTGATAATGCTCATCTTTTTGAGTTAAAACGTTGAATTACTCAGCATTCCTATAAATGATTAGCATTATGGAATGCTGAGTATAATTCATCAAATGCTAATGTATCCATTTCAGGCGGAGAGCATCGCCTATACCGTATGTCAGCATTTCGGGATTGATACCTCCGATTATTCTTTCGGGTATATCGCCGGGTGGAGCAGCGGAAAAGAAATGCCGGAGTTAAAATCTTCCCTTGACACGATTCGTCGGACTTCTTCTGAACTGATAAAGGGGATTGAAACACAGCTTTTAGAGATTGAAAAGGAGCGTGCTGCAGAACAGGCACAGGAGGACATTTTGCTTTTAGTTGCGAATACAGACCGTTCCGAATATGACCTTTTGAATGTTAAGGGCATGGAGAGGACGGAAATATTTAACCTGCTGTCCGCTATGAAAGACGATGACAGGCAGAATGTGGAAGCCTACCTTGAAAGAGCCGGGGCATGGGTAACGCTGCTTGCCAATGAACGGAGCGAGGAAGTAGAAGAATACCATTTAGACTATGCCTATGATACGGATACCCATGAGATAACGGATTTTAAGGCGTTGCAGGAAGAACGGGAAAGGGCGAATGTTCCGATTGAATATGGCGATGTGATTGTGAGGATTTCCACGCCGGACAGCGGGGAATATGAAACCATTAAAATTGCGGATATGCAGTCAGAAGTGGCAAATGTTTTATATGCCATACCATTTTTGGAAGAAAATGAGTGGAATGGAAATGTGCTGGATTATCTGCAGGAGAGAGGTTTTGAGTTTGTGCCGATTATGAGAAGCGGCGGTTTGAATGACGGGTATCCGCAGTTCTATGATTTTGATGTGGATATGAGCGAATGGGAAGTGCATACCGCTTCGGAGCTTCCGGCAACGGTACAGGCGGAGCAGCTCATTAACCGCATGGAATTTCACAGGTCGGTATATGACAGCGATGAGCGCAATCTGATTATGAACCATGCGTATAAGCTGGATGATATGTATAAGACCACTTCCCTTGCACATTCCCTTGCGGAGCAGAAAGACGATTTACCTCTGCTTTGGGAAACAATCAGGGTAGCAGAGGAAGAAATTGACGCTCTCCCGGACGGTATGGCAGGATTGTCGCAGATGCACGAATACGGGTATTCTTGGGATGAAATGCTCCCTCTGACAAAGGACAGGGCAACGGAGTTGTTCAGGGAGGATGTGTCGGTGTACCAGCTCCACGCAGACGGTTCAGAAACGCTTGTAGAGGACAGGGCGGCATTGCAGGAGCATGACGGGCTGTTCGGCGTGGAAAAAGGGGACTGGAACGCTTATAAGGAATACCAGTCCATGAAGCAGGAATTGGAGGACAGCGAGCCTAACCGGGAAGCACAGCTTTTATATGGCAATGAGGGAAAGTATGGCATCTATCAGCTTAAAGATTCAGCGGAAACAAGGGATATTCGCTTTATGGATATGGATTACCTTGAAAAAGAAGGAATCCCGGTTTCCAGAGAGAATTACACCCTTGTCTATACCGGGGAGCTTACGGAGGGCATGAGTCTTGAAGATATTTATACCAAGTTCAACATAGACCACCCGGCAGATTTTACCGGGCATTCCCTTTCTGTGAGTGACGTGGTGGTGCTGCATCAGGACGGGAAGAACACGAGCCATTATGTGGATTCTGTTGGTTACAGGGAGATACCGGAGTTTACAAAGGAGCTTTCGGTATCGGCGGAAATCAGCACAGAAAAAGATGCGGCTAGGGATGAAGTTACGGAAATCCCGGCAGAAGCAGCGGCAGAACATACAGCGGCAGAAAATACAATGGCAGAGCCGGACAATGACAAAGTTTCCTATTATGTCATTGAGGATTTATCCACTTGGGCGGAGAACAGCCCGGAAAAAAGCAGGCTGGAGCGTTTTGAGAGCCTTCCGGAAGCAATGGCGAAATTCACAGAGTACCGGGGAAAGGAAACGGAGGACAAGCCGGATATGGCGAGGGCAACTTTCGGCTTCCATGTCAATGGCAGCGAATTTGACCTGATCCATGTCAGAAACCATGAAAACTGCTTGTCACTGGATTTTACGCACAGCAGGGCGGCAGAGGAAAGCAGCCGCTTCATGGAGGATTTGCAGACTTTAAATCACGAAGTCGGCTTTGACAAGGTACGGGTTCACAGGGAAATGTCACCGGAGGAAATCAAGGATTTTGTGAAACAGCGTTTTGAGTACCAGCTAAAGAGCAGCGGTCTTGACGATATTTCCCTCTATATGGACAGGTTTGATGCCCTCTATGAACAGGGGAAAATGGAACATCTCATGCCAACAGCCAGCCAGAAGCACATCGTGGAAGATGTACCGTTTACGGAGTGGGAAAATCCGTACATAGACACCAAAAGCCAGACAATGGGCAGAGAAGAAACAGAGCTTGCCTTCCGTCTGGCAGACCGTTATATCAGTATTCAGGAAGTCACTGAGGGATATGATTACACCATTTATGATATGGACTACCGGGAACTGGACGGGGGCATATATGACAATCCGGACATAACAATCAGACAGGCACTTGACGAGATTGTGACGGATTTGAAAGAACCTATGCACAGGAGTGAGCTGGAAGGAAATATTCACACCTATGATGAACTGATACCGATTGATTATAACGTACTGGTGGAGAAAGCGGAGCAGGAAGCAAAACATGGAATTGAAAACCGTATCCGGAAGGAAGCGGAAGAACGTAAGACGGTGGCAGACTTTAAAGCCAGAACAGAGGAATTATTTCATGGCATCAACGGGCAGACACAGGAGGATATAGAGCTGAGTGTCTACGCTTATTTGCAGTCAAAGATTGATGAGTATGGGATAAATATAGAGCTTGTTGATGTGGCGGTGTCAGGGAGCCGGTGCAGAGGTTTGGAGGAAGCTGGTTCAGACCTTGACGTGGTGGTGGAGTACCGGGGCAGGGAAAGCGAAGATGATTTGTTCAACGCCTTTCATGAGGACGGTTTTACAATCGGTGGCGTTAAGGTAGACATCAATCCCATTACAGAGGGCAAGACCGGAACACTTGGGGAGTATCTTCCGAGTGTGGAAGCCTATCTTGCGGAAAAAAGAGCCGCCCTGCAGGAGAAAGCCGCAGAGCAGGCACAGGAAGAAAAACAGACGGTTGTCACCCTTACAGTGGCGGAGTGTGGGGAATTCCACAATTTTGGAGAGTACCATGAGGGGATAGCAGACGTCCCGGAAGCAATCGCCATTTTCAACCGGATACCGCCGGAGAGGATGAACGGTATTCCAAGCATCGGCATCAATATCCATACAGAAGGGACAGAAAGCTATGAGGACACGCAGATGGATATTGTTTCGGGCAGAGTTGCGGATTTGGAGATTCTGGACTATGTGCCGGATATTACGGACAATCCGAAGGCGGTGGAGGTCATTGCGGAGCTGATCGACAAGCTGCCGGATATAGAGGTCAGGGGTTCTCTGGAGAAGTGGCAGGCGGCTTTCCTTGCTGCGGAGATAGACCAGCTTTCCTACAACTACGACACTGTTCAGTACAATCAGACAGTGGAGGACAGGGAAGCGCAGATAGCGAACATCACAGAGGACATCAGGAACGGGAATACCGGGTATCTGAATGATTTCCTCAATGCGCTTATTTCAGACAGTATCCGGGAAGGCATGACGGATATTATCGGGAAAGGGACGGAGCTTGATGACAGTGAGGGCGTACAGACCGCAAGGAAGGCGAAGGAGCTGTTAGATAAGCTGGCGGAATACAAGCCGCTTGCAAAGATTGAGGAACTGGAAGAATGTAACTATAATATGATTGATAACGTTCTGAACAATGAGAAGCCGAAAGAGGAAAAAGAAAAGCAGTCAGGCAGGATTTCCATAAAGGAAAAGCTGGCGGAGAAAAAGGCGGTCATCGAGCAGAGGGATAAGTTGGAGAAGGAAGTCCCGGAAAAGGGGACAGAGAAAAAATCAGAGAGGGAGATATAAGCTATGGATAAATTTACAGTGGAAGAAATCAATTTGATGTGTGTGTTTGAGTTTGAGGGGCAGGACAGGAAGGGCATGATTGCTGACATAAAGAACGTAATCCCCCACATACAGGACAGTGACATGGTGGAGCTTGCCGGACAGGTTTTAGGGAAACTGGAAACCATGAGCGATGCGGAATTTGCAGAGGTGGCATTGGAAGCGGCGGAGTGATTAACGCAAATCTTTTATAGCATTATTCGACATAACGTGCTATAATTCTCTTAGTCAGATTAGAGCAAGTAGGGATAGTCTGCGGTTGTCCTTTCTGGAAACGGAAAGGAGGTCGGTATGAACACACTTGAGATACTTACACTGCTGTTGGTCATTTTCGCAGCATTAACATACATAGACAATAAACACAACCGCAAGTAACGGAAAAGGCTATCTTCTACTGCAATAGAGGATAGCCTTGTAATCCGTAATTTTTACGCTTTATAAGTTTCCGATTGAACAACCGTCGGACGTGCAAATATCCTTCGGCTTCTATGATGATTATAAACCAACACTGCGGATTTTGCAAGAGGGTTTAGGAGATAGGGGTGCTTCGGCGCTCCTATTTTTTTGCGGATTTGTAAATTATCTTACATGAAAACGGTCTTGTCTGCAAGAAATTTTTCTGATTTTATAAATAGATAGGAAGGAAAGAGTGGGATTCCGCCGCAGCCGGCATTGTGGGCAGTGTGTATAACTCCCCGTCTTATGGAGCTGTGGGCAACACTGTTTGCAGGATGTGGGAAAGCTGCATTTGCTTTTCCATATGCTGTGAATAGTGTTGTCCATAGCGGAATGGGGAGTTATGCACACTGTCCACGATGCTTTTTTTGCTTTTAAAGTCTTTTCGGGGCTGGATATTACCGGGCAGGGTTATTGTCCCGGTCTGGCTGTTCCTGTGCGTTTTTTGGCGGCTCTGTGCGCCCTAAATACTGGTTCAGGTTCTCCAGTTTCCGGTTCAGCGATTTCAGTTCCTTATCGCAGTTTTTGTAAGTGGCAGTCAGATCCTTCTTCTGTGCGGTCAGCTCCTGATATTCCGCTTTCAGCTTGTCAATGTTTAAACCTTTTAAATGGATGCCCGCCTGTTCCAGCATACGCCTAGCGCCGCCATAAAGTATAATCTGGCTTTCATGCTTGCGGAAATATGCGTCAGGATTTTTTGATTTCTTATAGGCAATATTGTAAGATCTGTTTGCTTTGTATTGTTCCGCATATTTGATGATTTCCGCAAGGTCTTTGATGCGGTTTTCCAGCTTGCGGACGGTCTGCTTCGCTTCCTTTCCGGTGGCGGAAGTGGCGGCGATCTTTTGTTCCAGTTCTGCGATGGAACCTACCTCATTGTACGCCTGTGCTGCAATCTTTAAATTCTCAACCGCCGCCCACCTTTGCAGTCCCGGACTGTTTTGGAATTTTTCATCAGAGGTGTCAATCAATCTCTTATCCGCATAATCTCTTTTTGGGATAACTGCCTTCCGTTCCCGTTTCAATTCTATCCGTTCTTTGATGCGCTCCTTTGTATATTCCCTGCCGAGTGACTTCACACTGCCACGCACAAAACGGTCTTTGCCGAGTGGACGGAAAGAGATAAATTTGGGGGCATCTTCCCCAAAGGCTTCGCCTTTTATCTCATAGCCTTTTGCCCGCATCAGGAGCAGAAATTCTTCATAGGTGGAGGATGCTTTGATGGCAGCGCTGATGTCTTTTCTTATCTGCGTTTTCCATGCTGTACCGTTCCTGTCTGACTGCCATTCATTATATTTTTTCCCACGCTCTCCGCCGGGAATTATGACGGAAAGGTTATGCTCGCTGCACAGCTCGTCACTTAATTTTCGGATGCGGTAATAGCTCTGCTTACAGTCGTGATATTTATCATGCTCTATGTTGTCGGCGGCACAGAAAATAATATGGTTATGGACGTGACCTTTATCAATATGTGTGGTGACAACATAAGAATATTTCCCCTCTAAAACCTTGTCCGCAAGTTCCTTCCCGATCTGGTGCGCTTCGTCAAAGCTGACCTCACCAGGAGCGAAAGCCTGTATCAGATGATAGGCTTTGTTAGGGCTGTTTTCCCGGCAGTGGTCTAAGGTATATTTGAAGTCAATCGCTGCGGTTTCCGGCGCACAGGCATAGGAAGAAATATAGATGCTTTCATCTGTCTTGTTCGGGTTGCATATGTAGGCTACCGCTTTATCAACGGTTGCTGTGATAGCATGGATTTTTGTGTATGCCATACCTGTTTCATCAACTCCTTTACTTCGTCCATATCTTCCTGATAGACGTGGTTTGTGCTGTTAATCCTTTTTGCAATCTGGTTCAGATTGGAGCTGATCCGTCCAAGCTCCGTATTGTATTCCCGCAAAAAACTGTAATCCACGTCATAGACATATCCGTAGAGAATGAGCTTCCGGAGGAAAGCCGATTTGCTTTTCATGCCGGACAGTTTGAACTTCTCGTCTAAGATATACTGTTCCTTATCATTTAAGTGAAATTCGTTCCGGTTGGTGCGTGTCCTGTTTGCCATTTCTGCATCGTCCTTTCTAAATTTGGGCATAAAAAAACTGCTGTAACTTGTCTGGTTTACAACAGTCTGGTTTTGTGTCTGTTCAGTTGTTTTGGATAAACTTATCCATGTGTTATTGTAGCAAATCTGCGGAGGAAGGTCAAGGACTGGCAGAGAAAAAACGGAAAGAAAACCAAAGAGGGTTAGGGACACTTCCCTATGGAAATTTCATCAAACGGACGGCAGGACGGAATGATGAATTTCGCCCATGTGTCCGGACATGGGCAGTGCTTGCTATTCTTGTCAATAATTCTTGATAACGGTAGTTATCCCGACTTTTTTGGTATCATGACTTTTTATCAAGAATGTTGTATTTGCG
>BLLT01000019.1 GCA_011958945.1 Lachnospiraceae bacterium
GATTAAACAGATTCTGATCAATATTCTCAGCAATGCCATAAAGTTTACGAAGACAGGATATGTGCGTGCCTATATCACCGGAAAACCTGGAAGGAATGCGGATGAGGAATTGATTACCTTCCGGGTGGAGGATACAGGGTGCGGTATTAAGGAGGAAGACCTTGGGAAGATTTTCGAAGATTTCCGGCAAGTGGATTCCAAGCGTAATCGCAGTACGGAGGGCACCGGACTGGGGCTTGCCATTGTGAAGCAGCTGGTGGAACTGATGGAGGGTACCATTAAGGTGGAAAGCACTTACGGCGAAGGAACGCAGGTTACGATTACGATTCCGCAGAAAATCGTAGACACATGCCCGGTTTCGGAGATGCCAAAGATGGTGCAGGCAGAGCGGAAAATAGGTGATATTTTTGCGGCACCGGATGTGAAAGTGCTTATCGTGGATGACAATGCAATCAATCGTAAGGTGGCCAGAGGATTTTTGAAAAATTATGCTTTTGACCTTACTGAGGCAGAAAGCGGGCCGGAGGCTATCGAATTGGTGCGTAGTGTCCGATATGACATTATCTTTATGGACCATATGATGCCGGGCATGGATGGTATTGAGGCAGTGGAGATTATTCGCAGGGATTGCGGTGAAAATGGAACAGCCCCTATAGTAGTGGCATTGACAGCCAATGCCATGGAAGGCATGCGGGAACATTTTCTCTCATGCGGATTCCAGGATTTTATTGCAAAACCGCTTGACAGGAAAGAACTGAACCAACTTTTACTGCGTTGGGTGCCTGAAGAGCGCAGACAGAAGGGGAATGGAGAAGAAGAGGCTAAATCGCCTGAGTTAGCAGAATTCCAAATCGATGGGGTGGATATGAATGCTGCGATGCAATATTATTCCGGCGATGCGGACGGGTTTGCGGAACTGTTAGAACTTTATTGCATAGATGGGAAACGCAAGGTAAAGCTTTTGCGGGAATTGGTGGAATCGGATATTTTACGCTATAAGATAGAAGTGCATGGACTTAAGAGCGCATCTGCCAATATCGGGGCCATGGAGGTTTCCGCCCTGGCCCGTGCGCAGGAAAACGCTGCCACACAGGGAGATATGGAATTTATTTCCGGGCAATTCCCAATACTGCTGGCAGAATATGAGACTCTTTTAGAAAATATCGGACAGTTCCTGGAAATGCGTATGCAGGAGAAAGACAGGAAGGAATTGCTTCCCCGCTTGTCAGTACAGGAGATAAAGAAACAGACTGCGGAAGCTTTGGAGGAATTGCAGCATTTCCGTTCACAGCCATGTGCGCAGAGAGTAAAGGAAATGCTGTTTCATGAGCTGCCAAAGGAAGTGGAAGAACGGCTTTCACAGATACAGGAACAGTTGAGGTTATATGAAGATGATAATGCGGAAGAACTGTTGAGCCAGCTGTTGATCATACTAGAAAAGGAGGAAGAGCATAAATGAGTCAAATAGGGGATGGGGATTCTAAACAGCGAATTTTAGCGGTGGACGATGCCGCAATTATCCTGACACGAATTACAAATGCCTTACAGAATGATTATGAAGTGATTACCGTTAATTCTGGGGAACGGGCTTTGAAATATTTGGAGATGGAGAAACCCGATCTTATTTTGCTGGATATCCAAATGCCGCAAAAAAACGGTATTGAGACACTGCGGACAATCCGTGCCATGAAAGGGCGGGAAGATATACCGGTGATAATGCTTACAGGTGTGGAGGATAAGGATTTTGTATTAGAAAGCGCCAAACTGGGAATCTGCGACTACATATTGAAACCCTTTTATTCTGAGGATTTGATAAAAAGAATCTGCCGGGTTTTTGAAAAGGAGGAAGAGGACAGCAAAAAGAGGGAAGAAGAGGACCGTATGAACCGTGAGAAAAGGCAGGAAGCGATAAGATAAACAGAAGCCGTGCAGAAAGGGGGCAGTTATGAAGGTTGTTATTATCGGCGGTGTGGCAGCCGGAACAAAAGTGGCCGCAAAGCTTAAGAGGGAAAAACCTCAGGACGAAATTGTTATTTACACAAAAGGGAAGGACATATCCTATGCGGGGTGCGGCCTCCCATACTACATCGGGGGCGCTATAGAAACGGAAGAAGAGCTGATTGTAAATACCCCGGCTAAATTTATGGGTCTGACCGGCACACAGGTACATACTTGCAGTGAAGTAGTGGCAGTGGATGCAGGGGCGAAAACGATTACGGTAAAAGGGGATACACCGGAAACAGTAAGTTATGATAAGCTGGTTATAGCGGTGGGCGCACAGCCTTCCCTGCCGCCGGTGGAGGGAACAGGGCTTCCCGGCGTTTTTACGGTACGTACGCCGGAAGATGCTATCGGGGCCAGAAAATACGCAAAAGAGCATGAGTGCAGAAGGGCTGTGGTAGTAGGGGGAGGATTCATAGGGCTGGAGGTAGCCGAGAACCTTATGGTGCAAGGGTTATCCGTTACTGTTATGGATATGGCCGACCAGCTTATGCCCAATATTTTCGACAGTGAAATGGCAGATTATGCCCGCCGTAAACTTCAGGAAAAGGGAATGCGCATCCTGACAGGAACGGCTCTTCATGCCATTGACGGTGAGAAGGCGGTATGCGGAGTGCAGACAGGGGCGGGAACGCTGCCTGCGGATATGGTCATCCTGGCGGCGGGAATCCGCCCGGCAACCGGATTTTTAGGGGAATTGGGCCTGGAAATGGACAGGGGATGTATTGTTACAGATGAATATCAGCGCACGAATTTACCGGATATTTATGCGGTAGGCGACTGTGCGGTGGTAAAAAACCGCATGACTGGCAAAAGACAGTGGTCAGCCATGGGTTCCACTGCGAATATTGCAGGGCGGGCATTGGCGCTGAATCTAAGCGGTGAGGAGACGGAGTATAAAGGGTGTCTGGGAACCGGCGTAGTAAAATTGATGGACGGCCTGAACGGGGCGAGGACTGGACTGACGGAGGCACAGGCCAAAGCGGAAGGGTTCCATACGGTTACTGTTCTTTGCATCAGCGATGATAAAGCCCATTATTATCCCGGTTCTTCCATATTTATTACCAAGCTGATTGCCGATAGGGATAGCCATAGGCTTTTGGGAATGCAGGTAATCGGAGGCGGTGCCGTGGATAAAATGGCAGATATCGCCGTAACCGGGATTTCCATGGGCTGTAAAGCGGAAGACTTTATTACCATGGATTTTGCCTATGCACCGCCGTTTTCTACGGCGATTCATCCCTTTGCCGCTGCCTGCAGCATTCTGGCAAATAAGATGAGCGGGCGGATAGAGTCCTTTACCCCTGTGGAATATGCGGCGGGTGCGGCGAATGGTTACCGGTTGATTGATGCCCATCCGGCGCCCACATTACCGGGCGCGGAATGGCTTAACCTGGCCAAGGCAGCGGAGGCGTTGGAAAAATACGGAAAAGACGATAAGTTATTGCTCGTATGTGCAAGGGGGAAAAGGGGGTATCTGGCGCAGAACAAGCTGCGTGCCCTTGGGTTTACCAATACCCGCGTGCTGGAAGGGGGTGCTACTTTTAATGTAATAAAAAGGGCAGTTCCCGCAGGGGGGAAATTGCCGCCGGAAGAGATTAAACGGGTAAAAGGGCTGGGATGTTTACAGGATAAACGTTTTAGCGATGTATTCAATGTGCGCATCATTACGAAAAACGGAAAGATTACGGCGCAGGAGCACCGGACAGTAGCGGAGGCGGCAGAACGTTTCGGCAGCGGCGAAATCACAATGACCACCCGCCTGACTATGGAGATTCAAGGTGTTCCTTATGATAAGCTGGATTCGCTGTTCGAGTATCTGGCGGAACATAATCTGGAAACAGGGGGTACCGGCTCTTTGGTGCGTCCGGTAGTATCCTGCAAAGGGACCACTTGCCAATATGGATTAATCGATACTTTTGATTTGAGCGAGAAGCTGCACGAGCGCTTCTATAAAGGCTACCATAGCGTAACTCTGCCCCACAAATTTAAAATTGCGGTAGGGGGATGCCCGAATAATTGTGTAAAGCCGGATTTGAATGATTTGGGGATTATAGGACAGAGGGTACCGCTCTTTGATTTCTCCAAGTGCCGGGGCTGCAAAAAGTGTCAGGTGGAAACAGCCTGCCCGGTGAAAGTGGCAAAGGTGGAAGATGGTATGCTGAAGGTGGATGGCAGCGAATGTAACGGCTGCGGGCGGTGCAAAGGGAAATGCCCGTTCGGCGTGACAGAAGAATATACCAATGGCTATAGGATATACATCGGCGGAAGATGGGGGAAAAAGATTGCCAACGGGCGTCCGTTAGATAAATTGTTTATAAATGAAGAAGAGGTTCTGGATACAGTGGAACGGGCTATCCTGTTCTTTAGGGATGAAGGAATTGCCGGCGAGCGTTTTGCGGATACGGTGAACCGGCTGGGATTTGATTATGTACAGGATAAACTGCTTCATGGGAGCATAGATAAGTCCGCGGTGCTGGTTAAGAAAGTAAAAGGCGGCGCAACCTGCTGATGAAGCAGTTTACGGAGGAAGTAGGAAATGAATTGGCATGAGAAGCCGGTAAGGCGTTTGGGCGCTTGGCTGCTGGCCCTTTGCCTGGTATCCTGTTGTTTCACGGCCTGTGGGGAGACGGAAAATCAGGCGGTACAAGGAGGCCAGGCAGAAAAGGGTGAAAAAGGGTTTCCGGAAGGGCAGGAGGAAGGAGCAATCCGAAAGGACGAGATAAGCCAGGGAAGCGGGGAATCACAGGGAGAGACAGGGGAAGAAAAGGAAGCCGCTGACGGTGTTTTATACCGGTTTACGGATGATTTGGGAAGAGAGGTTGCCGTGGACTCCATAGAGCGGGTGGCCGCACTGCTGGGCAGCTATGCAGATATGTGGGTGTTGGCAGGGGGCCAGGTGTGCGCGGCGCCAATCGATGCCTTTGAGGATTTCGATTTGCCCTTATCGGAAGATACGGTGAATTTAGGCGAGACAAAGAGGCTTAGCCTGGAGCAGCTGTTGGCCAGCAATCCTGATTTTGTGCTGGCCAGCACCAATACGCCGCAGCATCTGGAATGGCAGCAGGCATTGGAAGGGGCAGGGATAACGGTTGCCTACTTCGATGTGGCCTGCTTCCAGGATTATTTGAGGATGCTGAAAATATGTACGGAAATTACGGGAAAGCCGGATCGTTATGAGCAGTACGGCATAGATATCCAGAAGCGGATTGATGAGATTTTGGAACGCAATTTAGGTGCTGCGCCGAAAACGGTACTGGTAATGCGTGCATCGGCCACCAGCATACGGGCGAAGAACAGCGAAGGAAATGTGCTGGGGGAAATGGTGGAGAGTTTTGGCTGCATCAATATTGCCGATGGGGATGAAAGCCTGTTGGAGAATTTGAGCATAGAAAGCATTATGCTGCAGAATCCGGACAGGATTTTGATTGTGCAGTCCGGGGATGATTTGGAGGGAACGAAACAGAATATTGAAAATATGTTCCGGGAGAATCCCCTTTGGAAGGAACTGGATGCGGTGAAGAACGGACATATATACCTTTTGGATAAGCATCTTTATAACTTAAAGCCGAATGCGCACTGGGCCAAAGCCTATGAGCAGCTGGAGGAGTTTTTGTATGGGGAATAAGAAGCGTGGCTGGTATTTGCTGCTTGGCAGCGTTTTTCTGCTCAGCCTGTCGATTGCCGTCTTGAGCCTCTGTCTGGGAACGATTTGTTTTTCTCCGGGGGAACTGGTGAAGCTGTTATGGGGGAAAGGGAATAGCGCCGCAGGCAGTGCGGATGTTATGAGCCGGGGAATCCTGCTTTATGCAAGGCTTCCCCGTACTTTTGCCTCTCTTTTGGCCGGCGGGGCGTTGGCGGTATCGGGTGCGGTGCTGCAGAACGTGCTTGCCAATAAGCTGGCAGCGCCCGGCATCATTGGTATCAATGCGGGGGCTGGTCTGGGGGTTACTGTTTGCTGCGGTCTGGGGATTTTGTCAGGATTCGCGGTTTCCTTTGCGGCATTTGCGGGAAGTCTGATTACAGTCATTCTCATTACCTTATTTTCCAGCCGGACCAATGCTTCCAAAACAACTGTGATTTTAGGGGGTGTGGCGTTAAACAGTATTCTAAACGCAATATGTGAATCTATAACGGTATTGGATACGGATGCGGCCATGCTCAACATAGATTTCCGGGTAGGCGGCTTTTCGGCAGTTTCCTATGTCCGGCTGATTCCGGCCGCGGTGCTGATTTTGGCTGCCCTGGCGGTATTGTTTACCCTTTGCAATGAACTGGATGTGGTGACGCTGGGGGATGAAACGGCCAGGGGCGTTGGAATGCAGGTAGGGAAATACCGCATTATCTTTTTATTATTGGCAGCGATGTTGGCAGGGGCGGCGGTAAGCTTTGCCGGGCTGCTGGGATTTATCGGGCTGATTGTGCCTCATTTTGTCCGGAGATTTACCGGCAATGAAAGCGGAAAGCTTTTGCCCCTTTGTGCGGTGGCAGGGGCCGGTTTTGTAACTCTTTGCGATATGGTATCCAGGTTGTTGTTTGCTCCCTACGAACTTCCAGTGGGTATTTTGATGTCAGTAATCGGCGGGCCGGTGTTTTTATTCCTTTTGGTGAGGTATAAAGGGGGGCATCGGTATGATTGAAATGAAAAATGTGGCTGCAGGCTATGGGAAGAACCAGGTGCTCCATGGAGTGAACCTAAGGGCAAAGCAAGGAAAAATAACTACGCTAATCGGCAGTAACGGCAGCGGAAAGAGTACGCTGCTTCATACAATGCTGAAAGTAATTCCGCTGATGGACGGGGATATCATGGTGGACGGCATGTCGATAAAGAGTATGGCACAACCGGAACTGGCCAGGAAAATAGCCTATTTGCCCCAAGGGAAAAATGTGCCGGACATATCGGCAGGGAGGCTGGTCCTTCATGGGAGATTTCCCTATTTAAGTTATCCCAGGAAGTACAAAAAGCAGGACTTCCACATCGCGGAAGAAGCGATGGAAAAGCTGGGGATTTCCAATTTCAAAGATAAGCAGATGGCGGAACTTTCCGGGGGCATGCGGCAGAAGGTATATATAGCCATGGCGTTGGCACAGCAGGCGCCGGCCATTGTTATGGATGAGCCTACCACCTATCTGGATATCGGCCAGCAGTTAAAATTTGCAGGGATGATAAAAGGGTTGTCGCAGGATGGCAAAACAGTGATTCTTGTGCTCCATGATATATTGCTGGCCTTGAAAATATCGGATTGGATAGCCGTGATGTGGAACGGAAAGATTGTGGAAGAGGGAACGCCTGGAGAAATCCTGGATTCGTGTGTGATACCAAGGATTTATGGAGTGGATGTGAAGGAAGCCAGGACGGATTTTGGGGTGCAGTATTTTTATGAGGAAGCGTGAAAAGCATTTGTTACCAAAAATCTTAATTATACCAAATTTTTCAGTTGTATTTTATATAATGATTGGATATAATAGAGATAACCTGAAATGTGCGACAACTCTTGTTATTTTGAACCTACATTTACTTTAAACGGGATTCCTACATTGCCCTGTGGCTGTCAAGCCCCCACTCTTTGAGGATTGGAGGGGAAGACAAAAGCAAGGTTGCGGTTACCCACCTAGCATGGGCTAGGAGTCAAAGTACAAGAAACGGCATTTCGGGGGTACATGTAGTATACTACAAAAGAAAAAAGCAGCCGATACGGCTGCTTTTTTGGCGGGCGGAATAGAATTGGAACAGGGAGACAGGGGATGGATGATAAAAGCAGGATGAAGGTAAAGATGTGGCTGATTGTAATTGGAGTAGCGATAATTGGCTATATATTTGCGGTGAGCATCCGGATGAATATGGTGAAACAGCCGCAAGGGGAATATATGAGGCTGCAGGATGGGATGATACTGGCGGAGGCGTTGAAAGAAGAAACGGAAGAGAATTATGGGGAAAATAAGGATGTAAAGGGAAATGAAGAATACATAAAATGGAAACAGCTGTTAAAAGAGGACGGGGAGAGGATTCTTACTTTCGGGCAATTCGGCCGGTGGTTGGAAAGGGAACTGTCTTTCATGGAAGATGTATTGGAAGAGAGGCAAGGCCAACTGGAAACCATAAAGAATCTACAGAAGGAATATGAGAAAAGATATAAACCGGAATTCCAATTTTTACAGGAAGACTGGTATAGGATGTATGAGGAATTGCTGGCCATTTATGGACTGGAGGACAGCATACGTCAGACCAATGTGACAGTGCTTGGATGCGGCATGGAAGTTACGGATGGGGAAGGGGTTACGCTTGGGGAGGATAGGCTGTTGGCCGAGGAAGGGGAATATTTTTATCAATCAGATGTTTTTGAGAGGAATAAATATCAGGCTATTAGAGTTTATCAAAAAGAAGAGACGCTGCTTACGGTGCTGGAAACGGTGGGCAGGGGGATGGATTTAGAAAATATCTGGATTATGGAGGCACAGGAAGGGAAAGAACTTCAAGCTTTTTATAAAGGCTATGAAATCCGATTCCCTTATGAAAAAGCGGCGGCAGGACAGAGGGAACAGATAGGGGATCTGGCTTTTTCGGACGGTGCATTGCGGCGGGTGAAAATCAAAGGGGAAAAAATAAGCGGGAAACTTTTGAGTATGGGGAATGGCAGTATGGAGATTGAGGGGAGGGGGAAGTATCCTTATGAGGAAGGGATGGCAGTCTATAAGCTTTATGGGAAGCTGAGCCAAGGGGAGCGGACGGATTTGCGCATCGGCTATGATTTTACGGATTTTGTATTGGATGACGGGGTCATCTGTGCGGGGCTGATAACAAGGGATGAGGCTATGGAAAACATCCGGGTAGTGATTAAAAATACAGGATATGGCGGAGCATATCATGAAAAGGCTGAGTTTACGGCAGATACTGCCTTTACGGTTAGGTATGGAAACTATGACGGGATGGAGAGCCGCGAGTATCAGGCAGGGGAAGTGGTGTCTGTTGGGGCCGACAGTGAATTTTTTTCAGGAGACAGGATATATATTGAGCCGGTGGCCTTGACAGGGAGGATAAAGCTGCTTTCGGTGGAACGGGCACAGGGGAATCCGGCATACCGGGGAATCCTGGAAGTGGCCAGGACAGGGGAGGGGCTGGTAATCGTGAACGAGCTTTTGCTGGAAGAGTATTTATATTCAGTAGTTCCCAGCGAAATGCCGGCTTCCTATCCGTTAGAGGCCTTGAAGGCGCAGGCGGTCTGTGCCAGAACCTATGCTTATCGCCATATGCTGCATTCCGGCATTGCCGGGTTCGGAGCCCATGTGGATGATAGCGCCGGATACCAGGTATATAATAATATTGCGGAAAATGCCCAGACAACGAAGGCGGTAAAAGAAACCTCGGGAAGCCTTTTGTATTATGGGGATGAACTGTGCGGCTCTTATTATTATTCCACATCCTGTGGGTTTGGAACGGATACAGGCATCTGGAAGTCGGGAAGCGAGGAAGACACTTCTTATTTGCAGGCTAAGCGCATCGGAGAAGAAGAAACGGGGGATATGGGCAGGGAGGTGACTGGGGAAGAGGAGTTTGAAGCATTCATTTCCGAGGCTCATCCTTCCGATTATGAAAGCGGGGAGGCATGGTATCGTTGGAAATATGAGTCCAAGGAAGCCGATGGAAAGCGGCTGCTTTCCGCCATGAAAGCACGGTACGAGGTGAACGAAAAGCTGGTTCTGACCTTAAATGAGGAGGGGGATTTTGAAAGCAGGCCGGTATCAAAACTGGGGCAGATAAAGGATATTTCTGTGGTAAAAAGAGGAAACGGCGGTGTGGCGGATGAACTGTTGATAGAAGGTACGGAAAATACTTTTAAGGTAATATCCGAACACAATATCCGCTATGTGCTGAACAATGGGGTGAGCAAGGTGGTGAGGCAGGACGGCAGCGAAGTGGCATCCCCCAGTCTGCTGCCCAGCGGATATTTTTCTATTACCACTAGCAAAGAGGATGATATTGTGGTAGGATATACTTTGTCCGGCGGCGGATATGGCCACGGGGTGGGAATGTCGCAAAACGGCGCAAAGGAAATGGCAAAAAAAGGGTTTGGATCAAATGAAATCCTGACATTTTTTTATCAGTCCTGCCAGGTGAGGGATATCTATTCCCAGGAGAAATAAAATTAGAAGAAAAGCCAGAAAAAACAGACAGGAAACGATTTTTATGACAGGTAAATTATTTTATATAGCAAGGGATTTTAGCCGGAGGATGGGCAAAAAGAATATTAGTGCATTTGCGGCGAGCACTACCTTTTTCTTATTCCTGTCATTTATTCCCATGTTGATCTTGTTATGTTCTATCATTCCTTATACTTCTTTGACGGAGGCGAATTTGATGATGTTCATCACAGATTTGACTCCCGATGCGGTGGATTCTCTTGTAGTGTCCATTATAAGCGATGTATATGCGAAATCTGCAGGGGTAGTTTCCGTAGCTGCAGTGGCCACTCTGTGGTCGGCAGCTAAGGGAATGCTGGCGATGAGCCGGGGCCTGAATGAGATAAATGATGTGAATGAAGACAGGAATTATGTGACGGTGCGGTGCATTGCCGCTTTCTATACAATCCTATTCTTGGGCGTGATTCTTTTGTCCTTAGTGGTTATGGTGTTCGGCAATGCGTTGGTAAAGGGCATCATTCGGCATATCCCTCAGACGGAAAAGGTGTTTGACTTTATGCTGCACTTCCGCCTGCTGTTCATCGTGGCCGTGATGATTGTAGGGTTTTCCATGATGTATGCCTACATACCCAATAAGAAGCTGAAGTTTGTCTTCCAGATACCGGGGGCAGTCTTTTCTGCAGTTATGTGGAATGTTTTTTCCTGGGCATTTTCCATTTATGTGGAAAAAGTCAATAATTTCAGTACTTACGGGAATCTGGCTACCATTGTGATTATTATGCTTTGGCTGTATATGTGTATTTATATTATTATGATAGGGGCATATATTAACCGGTATTTTGAGCCGGTGTATCAGTTTTTTAGTTATTATAGGAAGATAAAGAAGGCGGAGTAGCGGGCGGAGTTCGGGAATATACTGTGACTATTGGACAAATCGGCGTAAGAATTTTTGGCAACTCTGCCAGTTGTATTTTGAGGAAAAGTCATCTAAAATACTATTCATACAAACTTATTTTGAAATAAAAAATAAGATACAGCTGAAAACAGTCTGATAAACTTAATTACAAGAAGGTAACTTTTTCTTTATAAGTTATATATGAGATATATTATATAGAGAAAATGAACCTATATTTTTTGAATATAAAAATAAGTGACTTTTATCTGGCTGAAATTTAAATGCAGAAAAAGGGGATTCTAAATAAGATTGTATACATCTTTTGGTATAAATTGGAAATATGAGAAAGGACAGTAGAAAGTAATTATTGCTTAGATATTTCGAATATAAAAATAAGTTTGCCGCACAATCAATAAGAAATTGTTTTTATGAAAATCCAATACTCTTATTGAAAAATCCGGAAAGGATGAGTATACTTATTTTAAATTTAAAAATAATGGGTGATGATTATTATGGCTAAGAAATCTTTAAAAGATGTGAGAACAGACAATACGGCACAGGTTTTGGAATGTATCCTGAAACAGGGGCAGAGTTCCCGGATTGAAATCGCAGAAAAAACAATGCTGTCTCCCAGCACAGTGGGGCAGGCGGTAGCGCTCCTTATGGAAAAGGGGCTGGTGGAGGAACTGAGGGCCGGGGAGTCTACCGGCGGCAGAAGGCCTATACTGCTTAGGGTGACCCCGGGCTTTGGGTGCATTGCGACCGTCGAAATCAAAAGAAGCAGCATTGCGGCCCAGGTTTTCGATATGGCCGGGCAGCTGCTGGAGACGCAGACATTGATGAATCGGTGGGTGTCAGGCAATGATTTGCTGGACGTCATCGATAAATTCCTTAAGAAATTGAAAAACCAGAAAACCCTGGCGCAGGGCCGCCTGATAGGGTTGGGGCTGTTGTATCAGGATGATATACCGGAATATGATTTGATGGTGGAGTATTCCACGCTGATTTCCACCGATTTAATCCGGTTGGAAACCGTTTTGGCCACCCGATACAATATTCCGGTGAAAAAAGAGTTTATCAATCGCTATGGCCTGGATTATTATTTGAGGACAATAGATGCCGAATGCATCGATTATGCCTATATCAATATCGGGGAGCGCATTACGGCCAGCTTTATTTTGAATAAATCATTGGTTAGAAACTCGGAGGATTCGGTTTTTGACCTCAGCGAAGCCGTATTGTCCGGAAATTATGCCGGAAATGAACGCCGGCCGGGGAGGAGCGTTGCCTTTGCCCAGGAGATTGCGTTAAAAAAGCTGACGGCGGAAAAAATAGGGAAGCAGCTGTCACAGGTAATCCGAAGCGCCCTTCTATTTTTCCCTGTCAATGATATTTTTATCAACGGCCAGTGGAAGAACCTGGACCAGATTGTAGAGATAGTAGCAAAGGAATTTCCAGTGCATCCGGTGATACGGAAATCGGGAACGCCTGACGGGCATGTAAACGATAGTTTCGCGCTGCGGATATTGACGGAGAATTACCGCCGGCTGGTAGAGGCTTAAGCGGACAGAATTTTCTCCGGATATAAATGGGATATTAAAAACGGCTGGTAGTACTGCGCAGATACGGGCTGTTTTGATATAAAAACATAATGGTGGGGGATATGGACCATTATAAAAAAATTTATTAAAGGAGAAAAAATATGGTTCAAGGTATTCTGATTTTAGTGTTTATGCTGTTTATTATGGGGTTAATGGTTACCCGTAAAATGCCTACGGTGATTGCTCTTTTCGTGCTGACGGTGGGAATCTGCCTCATCGGGGGAGTTCCGGCCGTGGGAGTGGATGCGGACGGGAACGCCATCGGTTTTTTGCAGGGCGTGATACAGGCCGGTTCCTTAAAGCTGGGGGATGCGATTATGGTTTCGGTTTTTGCCGGCTGGCTGGGAATGGTTATGGAGAAAACCCGCATCAGTGAAACGATGATTAAAAAAGGTGCAGAATTGGGAGGGGATAAGACCCTCATCGTAACCTTGCTGCTGTTTATCGTTTCCGCTCTTTTGTTTACAACGGTAAACGGGCTTGGTACCGTCATTATGATTGGCACCATAGTGATTCCGATTTTGGTTTCCGTAGGCGCGGACAAGTTTACGGCTACGGCGGTTATGCTTTTCGCATACTGCGTAGGGAATAATGTGAACCTTTCCAACGTGAACGCCATGTCCGCAGTTATGGGCGGCGGATTCGACGATGCCTACAGGATTCAGGTGGTGGGCGCTGTTGCCGCTTTCATTTCCGGTATGGTTTTCTTCATCGGCAGATACCGCAAAACGGGCAGGAAATATGCTTTTTCGGCGTTGGCGGAGGCACCGGAGGAGGATGTTTACCAGCTGAAAGGCGTGATGGGCGGCCTGGCCCTGGTAACCCCGATTGTTCCGCTGATTCTTGTGCTCGGCTTTAAATTCCCGTTGATTCCTGCTTTTTTGGTTTCCATTTTATGTGCCTGCCTGTTTACCAGCCTGAAAGCGGGGTGGAAACGCACGATGAATATGCTGACAAAGGCTTTATTTGACGGATTTTCTTCTACAGCGCCATCGGTAACGCTGATGATTGGCATCGGCATGCTGTTAAATGCGATTAACATGCCCAGCGTAAAGGCAGCGCTGGAGCCGTTTATGAGAGTGGTTACGCCCAGCAATACAATCGCGTTTATCGTTTTCTTCATCGTTCTGGCTCCGCTGTGCCTCTATAGGGGGCCGCTGAACCTCTGGGGGATGGGCGCCGGTGTGGCGGCTTTGATGGTGGGCTTGAATGTGCTTCCGCTGAATGTGGTAATGGGCGGATTTTTATCCGTATCCTCCATGCAGCTGTTATGCTGTCCTACCAATACCCATAACGTATGGGTGTGCAGTTTTACGGGAGAAGAGGTTACTTCGGTGACGAAACGCCTGCTTCCTTATATTTGGCCGGTAGTTATCGCAGGCGTGATTGCTACTGTAGTCCTTTATATGTAAGGGCGGAAAGGATACGACGGAATGAAAGTAAGGATTGGAATTGATGTGGGCGGCACGTTTACGGATGCGGCATTGATTAATAATGATACATTTGAACTGATTAGCACGGTGAAAACGCCCACTACCCATGAGGATAAGGCTGGGGTGGCTG
Organism: Lachnospiraceae bacterium; assembly: GCA_011958945.1. Lineage (GTDB taxonomy): Bacteria > Bacillota > Clostridia > Lachnospirales > Lachnospiraceae > Kineothrix. The sequence continues at coordinate 14,200 of BLLT01000019.1, forward strand.
CGGGCATCGTACAGGTGCTGAAATCCATTATGGAGAAAAACAATGTGAGCCCGGAGGATGTGGCATTTATCTCCCACGGCACTACCCAGGCAACCAATGCGCTGCTGGAAGGCGATGTGGTGAAGGTGGGGATTGTAACAATAGGAAAAGGGATGGAAGGGGCGAAATCAAAAAGCGATACCGCCATGGGTGAAATCCCGTTAACCGCCACGAAACAACTTTGTTCGGAAAATGAATATGTGGAAAGCGATACGGAACATTTTTGCGAAGACGCTGCAAAGGCCATAGCGGCATTAAAGGAAAAGGGATGCAAAGCTGTGGTGGCGGCGGAAGCGTTCAGCGTGGACCGTCCGGAAAATGAGAATACGGTTTTAAACCTTTGCCGGCAGGAGGGTGTGGCGGCAACGGCTACCAATGAAATCTCCAAACTTTATGGGCTGAAGGTGCGTACAAGGACGGCGGTGGTCAATGCCAGCATCATGCCCAAAATGCTTGATGCGGCCAACATGACGGAAGACAGTATCAAAAAGACGGGCATAAAAACCCCGCTGATGGTAATGCGGTGCGACGGCGGCGTGATGACTGTGGAAGAAGTCCGCAAAAGGCCGATTCTGACCATCCTTTCCGGCCCTGCGGCCGGTGTGGCCGGGGCGCTGATGTACGAAAAGCTGACCAACGGCATTTTTCTGGAAGTTGGCGGTACCAGTACGGATATTTCCTGCATTAAGGACGGGAAGGTTATGGTGAAATATGCGGAAGTGGGGGGACACAAAACCTTCCTGACTTCCCTGGATGTGAGGACCGTGGGCATCGGCGGCGGAAGCATGATGCAGATGGAAAACGGGAAGCTGGCGGACGTAGGGCCGAGAAGCGTACATATTGCAGGGCTGGGATATGAAGTGTACGCTAAAAGCGAAGAAATCGAGAACCCGGTTCTATGTCTTATCCGCCCTGTCCAGTCCGACCCGGAATACGCCTGCGTGCAATGCGCCAACGGCAAAAAATACGCCCTGTCGCTGGCCGGAGCGGCGAATCTGGCCGGGTATGTGCCCGAAGGGGATTATGCCAGAGGAAACCTGGAAGCGGCAAGAAAGGCATGGAAACCGCTGGCGGACGCGATGGGATTGAGCGTAGAGGAAACGGCCAGGGAGGCGCTTCGTCTGTCCGCCCTGAAAAATGCCAAGGTGGTAAAAGCCCTTTTGGAGGACTACAATATGGATGCCCGCACCACTATGCTGGTGGGCGGCGGAGGCGGCGCATCCGCAGTGGTGCCCCATCTAGGGGAGGCGCTGCAGTTAAAATATAAGAATGCGAAAAATGCCCCGGTAATTTCCACTATCGGCGTAGCGTTGGCCATGATACGGGATACGGTGGAGCGCACGATTCCAAACCCTACCCAGCAGGATATCCTGGCGGTGCGCCGGGAGGCGGAGGAACGGGCGATAAAATCCGGCGCTTCGCCGGAAACGGTAGAGGTATCCGTGGAGGTGGATGCCACCAAGAACATGGTGCGTGCCATCGCCATCGGCACTACGGAACTGCGTTCCAGGGATTTGACCAACCGCAGGCTGTCGGAAGAAGAGATTAAGAAAAAAGTGGCGGAAAATATGAATGTGCCTTCCGGGGAGCTTTTTACGGCGGCCAGCAACGGCCTGATGTATACGATGCAGTATAAATCGGTGAAGAAGAAATTTTTCGGGCTGATAAAAAAGGTCACCAAGCCCACCTCCCTGGTGGACGAAGAGGGGATTATTCGTCTTCAGAAGCGCGACGGAAAGGTATATGCCTGCGATGGGAAGAACTGGGAGAATACTTTGCTTAAAGTCACCGATTCCATGACAGAATATAATGACGGCGGGAGGACGCTGCCCAACGTGTATCTGATTTTTGGGAAACGGATTATTGATTTGTCCGGGCTTTTGGACGAAGAACAGATGACATCCCTGGCGCGGGTGGAATTGGCGGCCGTGCGGGAAGACGATACTTTGATGATACTTTGCTCAGCGAGGACGGATTGACGTTAGTTAAAGGACGGTATGGCGGCGCTGCCATGGTTTTTTGGGCACGCAGGAAGGTTTGTGGGTTATAGAAAGGCGATTGTCAGGATGAAACCATTTCCTTTTCCCGATAAAGAAAATAGTATGGAAGAGCTAAAGCAGGATTATGTATTCCCGAAGATTGAACCGGAACGGGTGGATGAGATTTTTGAAGATGCCTGGGCGGTAGGGGAAGAACAGGCGCGCCGTTTCCTGGAAAAGCATGATATTGGCATTTCCGACAGGAGGCTGGATATGCGGAAGGTTTTTCGGGAAAGCGGCATTAGGCTGCAAGAGGAAGACATCGACTATGTGCTGGGGAAACGCCGCTATTTCGCCGAGTATTTGTCAGGGAAAAACTTAATGAAAATTTATACGAAGTCGGTGGCGCTTTGGTGTGAGACCAACGGGTTTGGCTATGAGGAAGGGCTGAATGTGATATTATGCCATGAATATTTCCACTATCTGGAGTGGAACGTGATTGGAATGACATCCCGCAGATACCAGGTTCCGATATTGAAAATCGGCTCTTTGAAAATCGGGCGCACAGGAGTGCCCTCCCTTAGCGAAATCGGGGCAAACGCGTTTGCCAATGTATGCTACCGGTATTTGGCATGATAATTGTAGATTTTGGAAAGGGCAGGATGGCTGATATGAAATATATAAAAGAGATAGAGCGTACAATTGATACGAAAGTCCTCGTAATCGGGGGCGGAACGGCCGGGTTCGGCGCGGCGGTGGCGTCCGCAAGAAACGGTGCGGAGACATTGCTGATTGAAAAGGGGCAAATGTTGGGCGGCATGGCCACGGCCGGATTGGTGGGCCCCTTTATGACATGCTATGATGACGAAGGGGAAAACCAGGTGGTAAAAGGCATTTTCGAGGAGCTCTGCCGGAAGGCCGAGGAGCGGGGAGGGGCTATCCATCCTTCCAAAGTGGATAATATGTCCACATATTGTTCTTATTATGCCACGGGCCATAAGCATGTGACCCCGTTTATGTCGGAGGTCCTTGAGGTCGTTATGGAAGAAATGGTCCTGGAAGCGGGGGCGAAGATACTTTATAATGTACGCCTGTGCGACGTTTTGACCGAAGGGAAAAAGATAATAGGGGTTCTCGTTTCCATGAAGGAAGGGCTGACCCTTATCCGGGCGGAAAGCTATATCGACTGTACCGGCGATGCGGATGCGGCGTTTTATGCCGGTGCAAAATGCATTTCCGGGGATGAGACGGACGGCACGATGCAGCCGGTTTCCCTTTTCTTTGAAATCGGGAACATGGACAGGGAAAAATTTGTAGGCGTCCTGGAAGAAAAGAAAGCGAAGGGAGAACTGGGCGAGCCCGGATTTAACTGCTGGTCATGGTGCGTGAAAGAGGCGAAGAAAAACGGGGAATGGACGTTAATCCGGGATGAAGTGGGCAATTATGAGCAGCCGATAGCGGGCAGATGGAAAATTAATACGACGAGGATGACCTATGTGGACGCCACCAATACGGAGGATTTGACGAAGGCAGTGATGGAGGGCCGCCGACAGGTACAGGAGCTGATGAATTTTTTCAAAAAATATGTTCCCGGCTGCGAGAACCTCCAGCTGCTTCAGGTGGCTTCTATCCTTGGTGTCAGGGAAACGCGGCATATTTCGGGCCGGTATAAGCTGACGGCCGAGGATATTTATGAGAGGAGGCATTTTGAGGACGCCATTTGCACGTTTGCCTATGCCATTGACGTCCATGCTTCGGAAGGCAACAGCGGGGTGTTAAAAAGCGTCAACAGCTATTATACGATTCCTTTCCGCTGCCTTGTGCCGGAAGACATCGACAACCTTCTGGTGGCAGGACGCTGCATCAGCGGCACTTCGGAGGCGGCCGGAAGCTACCGGGTAATGCCCTGCTGCGTCGCTACCGGGCAGGCTGCGGGAACGGCCGCGGCGCTGGCTTTGCGGGGAGGGTGCAATCCGGGCGATGTGGATTGCGACACGCTGCGCAAAACTTTGCTGGAACAGGGGGCTGTTATCTGGGATTAATTGACGGATAAAAAGGCAGTGTGTCCGGCGGGGCATTTTATTTTCCTCACGGCGTCCGCCAGCACTAACTTAATCACATTGGGGTTGAACTGCTATACGCTTTTAGTGAGTTTAAGCAAAATTTAATAGTGTTATATGGGTGTTTGTGGTAAAATGGGAAAAAATAAGGAAATGGGATGTTAGAGAAAGGATAGGAGCAGGGAATATGCAGGACCGGAATAAGAAAACGGCAATCGGCTTAGACATCGGAACAACAACCATATGCGGTGTTTTGACGGATATCTGCACCGGCGAAATGATAAAGAAAATCACTTTGGCGAATGATACATTTATAGAAGGAAAAGAAGATTTTGAAAAGCTGCAGGATGCGGCGAAAATAGAAGAGAAATGTCTCGGGATTATAGAGGAACTGTCCAACGGGGCGGATGATTTGGCATGCATCGGGGTGACAGGGCAGATGCACGGCATCGTGTACGTGGACCGGGAAGGCAACGGGGTTTCGCCGGTGATAATCTGGCAGGACGGGAGGGGGAATTGCCTTTATCCGGGGCAGCCGGATAAATCTTATGCAGAAGTGCTGTCGCAGCGCTCCGGATACCGTCTGGCTACCGGATTTGGGGCGGTGACCCATTATTATAACTGGATGAATCACCTGATTCCCGAAAGGGCGGTAACATTTTGTACCATACCGGACTATATCGCTATGGGTCTGGCTGGTTTACGCAAACCGGTTCTGCATGGAAGTATGGCGGCCAGTCTGGGTTTATTTTCCATGGAACAGGGAGTGTTTGACCATGAAGCCATAGAAAATCTGGGAATGGATTACAGCTTTTTCCCTGAAGTATTAAAGGAAGAAGCAAGTATCGGCATGTGGAAAGGTATGGCGAAAGTAGGGCCTGCATTCGGCGATAATCAAGCAAGCTTTCTCGGCTCGGTGGATGGGAAGAGCAATGTGCTTGTGAATGTGGGAACCGGCAGCCAGGTCTCCATTTTGGGAGAGGATGTTCTGGGGATGCGAGGACGGGAAACCGCGGCTTTAGAGACCATTGAACAGAGGCCGGTGATTTCGGGAAAGATTGATGAGGGGGCGATGGCTTTAGGTACAAAGCCACTTCAAACGGAGAGAAAAGTATTTGATAATCTGGAATGCCGTCCGTTTATGGAAGGGCGCTATTTGTATGTGGGCTCTTCCCTTTGCGGCGGTTATGCCTATGCCCTGTTAAAGGGATTGTTTGTAGAAGTGCTGGAAATGTGCGGGAAGGAGCCTTCGTCCGATTTATATGTAGCGATGAATGCCTGGGGTAAGAAGAGCAGGGAACAGGGAGTGAGCCTTACAGTGGATACCCGTTTCCGTGGGAGCAGGAAAGAGCCGGAGCTTCGCGGAAAAATAGAGAATATCTCGCCGGATAACCTGAAAGCCGGCGCATTGATATGCGGCGTGCTGGAAGGCATTTGCCAGGAACTGTGGGAACTGTACCGGGAATATGAAACGCTTGTGCCGGACAGCAGCCGGAATAAAGGCAAAAATGGGATGGAGGGCCAACAAGGACTCTTTATAACCGGGAGCGGAAACGGAATTAGGAATAACCCTCTTTTGAGGGAGATTATCTATGAAAAATTCGATGCAAAAATGAAAATTCCTTTATATGCGGAAGAAGCGGCTTACGGGAGCGCATTGTTTTCCCTGTATACCTCCGGGTATTATGCAAGTTTGAAGGATTTGCAGGGGATGGTACGGTAAAGAAGTTTTATTTGCTATGAAATTTCTGTTGGGGTATAATATAAATGTAATAATTTAATAGGGAGGTGACAATATGCTGGCATTAGAGGGCTATTATGATGGAGAGAATGTGCAGGCTCTGGGGAATATCCAAGCACGGAAAAATCAAAAGCTGATTATTACAGTTTTGGATGAGTTTGTTGAAGAACTTCCTAAAAAGAAGAGCGTACAGACAGCGAGGGGTATGTTGGCAAAGTACGCAGACCCGAAGTTAAGGGAGTTGGAGAAGTCGGCATGGGAGAAGGCGGTGGTAGAAAAATATGGTAATGCTTGTTAAATGATGATGAACGGATGGCATCTGAGGCTGAGCGGATTATTAAAAATATGTCTGTTCAAGTGACTATAGAAATTTTTGCAGAAGTGATTTATGTCTTAAGGGGAGTATACCATATTGGCAGAGATGAGATTGGACAGTGCCTGTTTGAATTTCTATCGGAGGTCACGACACCGGAGCCGGAGGTCTTGAAACTTGGCATTGAAACTTGGCATTGAAACTTATGTAGAGCAGCACTTGGATTTTCCGGATTGTATATTATATGCATATCACAAGGTTAAGGGGTATGAAGTCAAAACTTTTGATAAGAAGCTGAATAAGTTGCTGGGAGATTGAAATACCAGCAACTTATTTGCGCAATACAATATGATTTTGGATACAAATTGGATACAAAGGCGTGACGATGTGCCAAACTGTTACTCAAGGCATGAAAGATATTATCAGAAGCCTTGACAATTTGGAAAAGATTTTATAAAATGGGATTCAGCAAAATAAAAGGCTGTGAAGGTGCACGCAAGGCGAAGAAAGCCTTGCAACAGAATTGTATTTTCTTTCAGAGAGAGGGGGTCATCGGCTGAAAGCCCTCTTAAGTTCAGATACAGTTTGAAATTCCCACCGGAGCTTCCCGTAAGGGACGTGGTCACGCGTTAAGTGGAGAGAGCCTGCCGTTTATGGCAGGAAAATGGGTGGTACCGCGGAGTAATTTCGTCCCTGGCATTGTGTAAAAGCAATGTCATTTTTTACTTTATAGGAAACTTCTACTCGATTTTTAAGAAAAAGATAATGTCAGAAAGGAGCAAAATAAATACTATGAAAGAGAAATTAGCACAGATTAAGGCAGAAGCCTTAAAGCAGATTGAGGACAGCGGGCAGTTGGATAAGCTGAACGAGATACGTGTCAATTACCTGGGGAAGAAAGGGCAGCTGACTGCGGTGCTGAAAGGGATGAAAGATGTGGCGCCGGAGGACAGGCCGAAAGTAGGGCAGATGGTAAATGAAACCAGGGAAGAAATCGAGAAGATGCTGGAAGCCTCTAAACAGAAACTGGAAAAGGCATTGCGGGAAGCGAAAATGAAGGCAGAGGTTATTGATGTGACGCTTCCGGCGAAAAAGAACCATGTAGGCCACAGGCATCCGAACACGATTGCCCTGGAGGAAGTGGAAAGGATTTTCGTGGGCATGGGCTATGAGGTAGTGGAAGGGCCTGAAATTGAGAAGGATTATTACAACTTTGAAGCGTTGAATATTCCCGATGGGCATCCGGCGAAGGATGAACAGGATACATTTTATATTACAGGGGATATTCTGTTAAGGACACAGACTTCTTCTACACAGGTACATGAAATGGAAAAAGGGAAGCTTCCGATTCGCATGATTGCACCGGGAAGGGTGTTCCGTTCGGATGAAGTGGACGCTACCCATTCCCCCTCTTTCCACCAGATAGAAGGGCTGGTAATCGACAGGAACATCACTTTTGCGGATTTAAAGGGAACTTTGGCGGAGTTTGCCAGAGAATTGTTCGGAGATAAGACGAAGGTAAAATTCCGGCCGCACCATTTCCCGTTCACGGAGCCCAGTGCGGAGATGGATGTTTCCTGCTTTAAATGCGGCGGCAGCGGATGCCGGTTCTGCAAAGGTTCAGGATGGATAGAAATATTAGGCTGCGGTATGGTGCATCCCCATGTGCTGGAAATGAGCGGAATCAACCCGGAAGAATACACAGGATTTGCGTTTGGTGTAGGTTTGGAGAGGATTGCACTTTTGAAATATGAAATTGACGATATGAGACTGCTTTACGAAAATGATATCCGTTTCTTAAAACAGTTTTGACATATATATCCAAACGGGCGGAAAGAAAGGAATGGTAAAAGAAGATGAATACAGCATTATCATGGATTAAAGCATATGTGCCGGAGTTAAAGTGTTCGGATCAGGAATATTGTGATGCGATGACCTTGTCAGGAACAAAGGTGGAAGGCTATGAAAGACTGGATAAGAATCTGGAAAAGATAGTAGTAGGGCAGATAGAAAAAATCGAGAAGCATCCCGATGCGGATAAGCTGATTGTGTGCCAGGTGAATGTGGGCACTGAGGTGATTCAGATAGTAACCGGTGCCCCTAATGTGAAGGAAGGGGATAAAGTTCCAGTGGTGTTGGACGGCGGCAAAGTGGCCGGAGGGCATGACGGAGGGCCGTTGCCGGAAGAAGGGATTGCTATTAAGGCGGGGAAGCTGCGCGGCGTGTCTTCTTGTGGGATGATGTGTTCCATCGAAGAGTTGGGAACTACCAGGGAAATGTATCCGGAGGCGCCGGAGTACGGGATTTATATTTTCGGAGAAGATGCCCAGGTGGGCAGCGATGCGGTGGAAGCATTGGGGCTTAGGGATACGGTATTTGAATATGAAATAACCTCCAATCGTGTGGATTGCTATAGCGTATTGGGAATTGCCAGGGAAGCGGCGGCTACCTTCCGGAAGCCGTTCCATGCGCCGGAGGTCATAGTAAAGGAAAACGGGGAAAAGGTGGAAGATTACATTTCTGTGGAAGTACAGGATGGGGATCTGTGCCCCAGATATACAGCCAGGGTATGCACAAATATTAAAATCGGCCCATCGCCGAAATGGATGCAAAGGAGGCTGGCCGCCAGCGGAATCCGCCCCATCAACAATCTTGTGGATATCACCAATTACGTGATGGAAGAATACGGACAGCCCATGCATGCCTATGACCTGAACCAGATTGCCGGGCACAAAATTATTGTCCGCAGGGCAAAGGACGGGGATGAATTCCAGACATTGGACGGGCAGATAAGAAAGCTGGATTCCGATGTGCTGATGATTTGCGATGCGGAAAAGGAAATCGGAATTGCCGGAATTATGGGCGGGGAAAACTCCAAAATTACCGATGACGTAACTACAGTTCTGTTTGAAGCGGCTACTTTTAACGGGACCAATATCCGTAAATCCGCAAAAAGGATTGGCCTGCGCACGGATGCGTCCGGCAAGTTTGAAAAAGGGCTGGACCCCCATAATGCGGAGGCGGCGATTAACCGTGCCTGCCAGTTGATTCAGGAGCTGGGCTGCGGCCAGGTGGTAGGCGGCATGGCGGATGTCTGCCAGCCAATGAAAGAGCCGGTTCGGATTAAATTCGAGCCTGATAAAATCAATAAACTGCTAGGAACGGATATTTCAAAAGAAGAAATGCTTCATATTTTCGAAATGATTGAGTTAAAATATGCAGAAGAGGAACAAATGCTGGAGATTCCCAGCTTCCGCCAGGATTTGCTGGGATCAGCGGATATTGCGGAGGAAGTGGCCAGATTTTACGGATATGATAAAATCCCGGTTTCCCTTCCTACAGGAGAGGCTACTACAGGGAAGCTTTCCTTTAAGCTGAGGATAGAGCAGAAGGCAAGGGATATCGCGGAATATTGCGGATTTTCACAGGGGATGTGCTATTCCTTCGAAAGCCCTAAAGTATTTGACAAGCTGTTAATTCCCCAAGAAGATGTACTGCGGCGTGCAATTGCCATTGCCAATCCGTTGGGGGAAGATTTTTCCATTATGCGCACCGTCTCTTTAAATGGTATGTTAACCAGCCTTTCGACCAATTATAATAGAAGAAATAAGGAAGTAAGGCTTTATGAACTGGGAAATATTTATATATCGGAGGAATTGCCGTTAACCAAGCTGCCGGAGGAACGGATGCAGTTTACCCTTGGTATGTACGGCGAAGGGGATTTCTACACGATGAAAGGCGTGGTGGAGGAATTCTTTGATTCAATCGGCATGAAGAAAAAAGCAGGGTATCAGCCGGAATCCGGCAAACCGTTCCTCCATCCGGGCAGGCAGGCGGATATTGTCTATGAAGGAAAGACGGTAGGCTACCTGGGCGAGGTGCACCCGGAAGTATGCGACAATTATGATATTGGAACGAAGGTGTATATGGCAGTGCTGGATATGCCGGAAGTGATTCCGTATGCCACCTTCGACAGGAAGTATGAGGGAATCGCCAAATATCCTGCAGTATCCCGCGACATCAGTATGGTAGTGCCGAAAAATATTTTGGCAGGACAGATAGAAGCAGTCATCGCCCAGCGCGGCGGAAAGATTCTGGAGAATTACTGGCTGTTTGATATATACGAAGGAGAGCAGATTAAGGAAGGCTTCAAATCCATGGCATACTCCATCACATTCCGGGCGAAGGACAAAACGCTGGAAGAAAATGATATCACGGCAGTAATGAAGAAGATATTGAACGGCCTGGAAGGCCTCGGAATCGAACTCCGCCAGTAAAAACATGTTACGGAACTGATAAATAGGAGGAAGATTGAAAATTAAAAATTTTCAATCCAAAGTTTGTGTCTGCACGGCATCCACAAACTTCATCATGCACAAAAAGCCGTGCAGAAATGAGGACAAAAATGGAAAATAAGAATGTGTGGGAAACATACAGCGTAGCACAGCTGCAGGAACTGGAAGACCATGCCAAAGAGTATATGGATTTTTTGGACAGGGGAAAGACAGAGAGGGAATGTGTGGATGTCATTGTAAATAAGATAGAAGAGGAAGGCTATCAGGAACTGCAGGCGTTGATAAAGGGAAAGAAAACCTTAAAAAAAGGGGATAAAGTATATGCGGTATGCATGAACAAATCCATCGTTATGTTCCAGATAGGGGAAAAGCCTATGGCGGAAGGAATGAATATTTTAGGTGCCCATATCGACTCTCCCAGGCTTGACGTAAAGCAGAATCCGATGTATGAAGATGGGGGTTTTGCCTATTTGGATACCCATTATTACGGAGGCGTGAAAAAATACCAGTGGGTAACAATTCCCCTGGCTATTCATGGGGTAGTTGTAAAGAAGGACGGTACAACGGTGGAAGTAAACATCGGGGAAAGCGAAGATGACCCGGTATTTTTTATCTCCGATTTGCTGATTCATCTGGCAACGGAGCAGCTGGAAAAGAAGGCAGCGAAAGTGATAGAGGGGGAAGCGCTGGATGTCATCATTGGCAATAAGCCTCTTTCCTTTAAGAAAGACAAAGAAGAGAATAAGGGTGAAGAAAATAAAAAGGATGAAAAGGATGGGAAAGAGCCGGGAAAGGATGCGGTGAAAAAAGGTGTCCTGGCTATTTTGAAGGAAAGCTATGATATAGAGGAGGAAGATTTTATTTCCGCAGAACTGGAAGTAGTGCCTGCGGGAAAAGCCAGGGAAGCCGGATTTGACAGAAGCATGATTCTCTCATATGGGCAGGATGACAGAGTGTGCGCATTTTCTTCCTTAAAAGCTATGCTTGAAATTGAGGACGTGGAAAGGACGGCCTGCTGCATTCTGGTGGACAAAGAAGAAATCGGAAGCGTAGGCGCTACAGGGATGCAATCCAGATTTTTTGAAAATATGGTGGCGGAAGTGATGGAACTGGCTGGAGAATATAGCGAACTGAACGTGAGAAGATGCCTGGCATCTTCCTGTATGCTCTCTTCCGATGTGAGCAGTGCCTTTGACCCATCCTTTGCATCCAGCTTCGATAAGAAAAACGTGGCATACTTGGGCAATGGCATGGTATTCAATAAGTTTACCGGTGCGAGAGGAAAATCCGGTTCCAACGATGCCAATGCGGAATATTTGGGCCATATCCGGATGATTTTTGAGAAAGAACAAGTACATTTCCAGACGGCGGAATTGGGAAGAGTGGATTTGGGCGGCGGCGGAACCATCGCTTATATTCTGGCGCTCTATGGGATGAATGTTATTGACAGCGGTGTGGCGGTATTAAACATGCATGCTCCATGGGAAGCTACCAGCAAGGCGGATGTTTATGAAGCAAAACGAGGATATGTGGCCTTTTTGCGCAACGCGGAAATGTAGGCGTGATTCCTCACGGCTGGGTAAGGTGCTAACTAAATGACATTGGGTCTTCCCTGCTTGATTAGGGCATAGGGGAAGAACCCCTGCCCAATTGGAAAGAAAAGAAAGCAGGACGCGATGGATGGATTGAAAAAAACAGATTTTTACTATGAGCTGCCGGAGGAACTGATTGCCCAGGACCCGCTGGAGATTCGTTCCGATTCCCGGCTGATGCTGTTAAATAAGCATACAGGGGAATGGGAGCATCATATATTTCACGAAATTATCAATTATTTAGCACCGGGCGAATGTCTGGTGCTGAATAACACAAAGGTGATACCGGCCCGGCTGATGGGGATAAAAGAAGACACCGGGGCGGCAGTGGAGCTGCTTTTGTTAAAACGGCGAAAAAAGGATGTCTGGGAAACTTTGGTAAAGCCGGGCAAGAAGGCGAAGCCGGGAACAAGGCTAAGCTTTGGAGACGGCCTGCTTGAAGGGGAAGTGCTGGAGGTGGTGGAGGAAGGCAACCGCCTGGTTCGGTTTTCCTATGAAGGGATTTTTGAAGAAGTGTTGGACAGGCTGGGGGAGATGCCCCTGCCGCCTTATATTACCCATAAGCTTCAGGACAAAAACCGTTACCAGACCGTATACGCAAAGTATGAGGGATCATCGGCTGCACCTACGGCCGGGCTGCATTTTACGGAAGAACTGCTTAGCAGGATAGAAGAAAAAGGTGTGGAAATCGCTTATGTCACTCTGCATGTTGGGCTTGGCACATTCCGCCCGGTGAAGGCGGAGAACATATTGGAACACCATATGCATTCCGAATATTATCAGGTGGGAAAAGATGCCGCAGAAAAGATAAACCGGGCCAAACAAAGCGGTAAACGGGTCATCTGCGTAGGAACTACCAGCTGCCGGACGATAGAAAGCGCGGCGGATGAAAACGGGATGTTGGAGGAGTGCTGCGGGAATACGGACATTTTTATTTATCCGGGATACCGGTTTAGAGTGATGGATGCCCTGATAACCAATTTCCATTTACCGGAATCCACTCTGGTGATGCTTGTGTCCGCCCTGGCGGGGAAGGATAATGTGCTTGCGGCTTACCGGGCTGCGGTGGAAGAGCGGTATCGTTTTTTTAGCTTTGGGGATGCGATGTTTATCACAGATTCCTTTACAAATTTCGAATAATGTTATATTCTATTAATGAGGGAAAATAGAGCAGATATTTGGCCTATGGCTGGATGGCTGCATGGAACATAGCGGTTGAGCATAGAAAAATTTGCATTCACGAAGAGCACAAAATTTGAGTAAAAGGAGCTGTGTGGGGTTATGGAAGAGAGAAGAAAAGCGAAAAGAATGGATTTGCAGTCCACGATTACGGTGAAAAGGATTGATAACGGAAAGGACGAGGAAGTCAGCATTGATATCCAAGATTTGTCTAAATCAGGGATGGGATTTAACTGTAAGCAGGAATTAGAGGAAGGGGCGATTTACCAGTCTTCCATCGTCATATGGACGCAGGAGGTAATTCCCGCCTTGTTAAAGATTGTGCGCAAGCTGGACCGGGGGGAAAACGGTTATTTCTATGGGGCACAGCTGATGGGGTTGTCCGATATCGATAAATTCCGCATTGCCGTTTACGAAGTAATCGGGGTGAGGGAAGATGAGGATGAGGACGAATGACTTTCCTGTCATATAAAATAGTCTCTCGAAGTCTCGCTGCGCCTGGTTTTGAGAGGCCATGAAAGCAATATTAAAGAAATACGGTATAGCCGCGGCTTTTTAAAAGGTCTGCGGCTGTTTTTATGGCATTTTCCTCATAAAATTCTATCCGCAGGGCACCTTCTGCCAATTCCCGGTTGTGGACAATCCCGATATTTTTAATGCTGATATGCTGTCTGGCCAGGATGGTGGCAACAGTGGCCAGAGCCCCGGTTTCATCGGCAATATCGACCGTAATGGAGAAAGATTTTTTAATCGGGCCGCTGGAAGTTCCGATAAAGGAATCCCGGTAAACCCGCGCACCATCAAAAAAGCGGTAGATGGAGCTGGCATCCCTGGCGGAAAGGGTCTCTTTCAGGGAAGAAAGGGATTGGATGTAATTCTCCAAAAGGCGGACAATATTATCCGTATTTGTCAGGCAGATTTGCTGCCACATATCCGGCGAAGAAGAGGCAATCCGGGTGATATCTTTAAAACCCCCGGCAGCAACCATTTTCATTGTACCATCAGGGGAATCGCTTTCCTTTACCAGATTGACAAGGGAAGAAGCGATAATATGGGGCAGATGGCTGATGGCGGCGGTGACAAAGTCATGCTGTGCCGCGTCCAGAACAAGGGGGATAGCGCCCATAGCTGCCACCAGGTTGCGATAGCCTTCCAGCTTTTCGGCGGAGGTTTCTTTGGAAGGGGTAAGGATGTAATAGGCATTTTCCAAAAGGCGGGCTTTGGAGTTCGGATATCCGAAACGTTCGCTCCCGGCCATGGGATGGCCGCCGATGAACTGGGCAGAAAGCCCCAGTGCTTCGATATGCTGGTGGATGCCCCCTTTTACGCTTCCTACATCGGTGAGGGTGCAGGAAGGGGAGAGGAATTGCTTTAATGTTATCAGGTTTTCATCATTGATGGAAACGGGGGCACACAGGAAGATATAGTTACAGCCGGAAAAAGAGATATCAATAGATCTGACAGCCTGGTTGGCAACGCCTTCCCGAAGGGCCTGCTCCAAAGTGGCTTTATTTACATCATATACGATAATCCGGACATCCGGCAGGGAAGCCCGGAGCGCTTTGGCGATAGAGCCTCCAATAAGGCCGAAACCGATAAAGCCTATTTTTAATCCGTCTTTTAATCCATCCATAAAATATGCCCTTTCTATAATCCTATCCATAAGTTACCTTTCAAATGTCCGTCCTACAAGGGTGCAGAATGGCGCCAGCTCCGCTGTCAGCTTATCGAATTTTTCAAAAGTCAGCGACTGGGGGCCGTCGGAAAGGGCGCATGCGGGATTGTTGTGAACTTCTATCATCAGGCCGTCCGCCCCGCAGGCCACCGCTGCCTTTGCCATAGGCGCCACATATTTATAGGAACCTGTGGAATGGGAAGGGTCTGCGATAACAGGCAGATGGGTCTTTCCTTTTAAAACAGGAATGGCGCTTAAGTCCAACGTATTGCGGGTGGCCGTTTCAAAGGTACGAATCCCCCGTTCGCATAAAACCACATTGGGATTGCCCTCTGCAATGATATACTCTGCCGCATTGAGCCATTCTTCCACAGTAGCGCACAGCCCTCTTTTCAGAAGGACTGGAAGCCCGGAACGGCCGGCCTCTTTCAGAAGGATAAAGTTCTGCATGTTCCTGGCGCCGATTTGAATCATATCCACATATTTTACTGCCGCTTCGATGGCCTCCTGACATACCACCTCGCAGATGGTGGCCAGCCCTGTTTCCTTTCCGGCAGCCTGCATATAGCGAAGCCCTTCTTCTTCAAGGCCCTGGAAAGAATAGGGGGAGGTGCGTGGTTTGTAGGCGCCGCCCCGTAAAATAGAAGCGCCGGACTTTTTCACGGCCTGGGCGATGCACATTAGCTGCTCTTCCGATTCTACGGCACAGGGGCCGGCCATAATGGACATAGAACCGGGGCCGATAAATGTGTTTCCCACTTGCACGGCAGTTGGCTCTGGGTGGAATTTCTTATTGGCCAGTTTATAGGTCTCCGTTACAGGGACAATCCTGTCCACGTCTTTAAAGCTAATCAGGTTTTCCGTAGGGAGTTTGGCCTTGTCGCCAACGATTCCGATAATGGTGACCTCTTCCCCTTGGGAAAGGTGGGTATTGAGCCCGCTGTTTTCTATGAAAGAGACAACGGATTCAATGCTTTTAGGTGAAGCGTTTGGTTTCATTACAATAATCATAGTTAATTTTCATCTCCGTCTGTTTTATTAGGTATAATATAATCAAAAATAAAATAGTTCTGAAAAGTACAGCCATGGACAATATACCACTTCAACGCGTGAAAGTCAACAAAAGATTCCGTCAAATCAGGGAAATCATTTTTTCAGAAATTTGCTATTCAAAATGTTTTATTTTGCTTGTAATATGCGGACAATTTTAGTAAAATATACACATGGGAGTAAAAAGTGCGGTAGAACAATTTAAATATATCCTAGGCACAATGCCCAAAAACAGCAAAAATCGGAGGAATTCATATGAATGTTTACACAACTGACAAGATTAGAAACGTAGTGCTGCTCGGCCATGGGGGAAGCGGAAAGACCAGCCTGGTGGAAGCGATGGCTTATTTATCTGGTATTACTTCCAGGATGGGCAAGGTATCCGACGGCAATACGGTAAGCGATTATGGGAAAGAAGAGCAAAAGAGGCAGATTTCCATTTCCACATCGGTAATCCCGGTGGAATGGGAAGGAATTAAAATAAATATTTTGGATACCCCTGGATTTTTTGATTTCGTAGGGGAAGTGGAAGAAGCGGTAGCGGCAGCGGATGCGGCGATTATCGTTGTTTCCGGAAAAGCGGGCGTAGAAGTGGGAACGGAAAAGGCATGGGAAATGTGCGAAAAGTATAAGCTGCCTCGTTTTATTTTCGTAACGGATATGGATGTGGATAATGCTTCTTTCCGCCAGGTTGTGGAGGACATGACCAAATCTTACGGCAAGAAAATGGCTCCTTTCCATCTGCCTATCAGGGAAAATGAGAAATTTGTAGGTTATGTCAATGTCATTACGGAGACCGGCCACAGGTGGCAGGGGAAAGAAGTGGTTGACTGTGAGGTGCCGGAATACAGCAAGGCAAATCTGCAGCTTTGCAAGGATACCCTTATGGAAGCGGTGGCCGAGACGAGCGAAGAGTTTATGGAGCGTTATTTCGGCGGGGAGACATTCTCCGATGCGGAAATCAGGGCGGCTTTGCGTACGAACGTAATTGACGGCTCCATTGTGCCGATGACTATGGGCTCCAGCGTATTGTGCCAGGGGATTTATACCCTGTTAGACGATATTGTAAAATATATGCCCAGCCCGGAAAATAAAGAAGTGGCAGGGATTAACCTGAGAACGAATGAGATTTTTGAAGCTAACTATGATTTTTCCAAGACCAAATCAGCTTATATCTTTAAGACGATTGTAGACCCGTTTATTGGAAAATATTCTTTGGTAAAAATATGTTCGGGCGTGCTGAAAGTGGATGATTTGATTTATAACAGCGATAAGGATATTGAGGAAAAGGTAAGCAAGCTGTATGTGATGCAGGGAAGCAAGCCGTTGGAAATCAAGGAACTGCATGCCGGCGATATCGGCGCTATTGCCAAGCTGACAGCAGCCAGGACCGGTGATACCCTTTCCACGAAGGCTACAACGGTCAAGTACGGCAAGACGGAAATATCCACACCGTATACTTATATGAGATACAAGGCGAAAAACAAAGCCGATATTGATAAAGTTTCCCAGTCTCTGCAGAAGATGACTCATGAAGACCAGACATTAAAGGTAGTAAATGACGCGGAAAACAGGCAGACATTGATTTACGGTATGGGCGATTTGCATCTGGAAGTAATTGCCAGCAAGCTTGCCAATGAATATAAGGTGGAGATAGAACTCTCTGAGCCTAAGGTGGCATTCCGCGAAACAATCAGGAAGACTTCCGATGTGGAATACAAATATAAGAAACAGTCCGGCGGACACGGGCAGTACGGCCATGTAAAGATGCGGTTCTCACCGTTGGATAACCTGGAGAAGTCTTTTGAATTCGAGCAGGAGGTGGTAGGCGGTGCAGTGCCTAAGAACTATTTCCCGGCAGTGGAAAAAGGTTTGCAGGATTCCGTACAGAAGGGGCCTTTGGCAGCATACCCGGTAGTAGGTGTGAAGGCCGTATTGTACGATGGCTCTTACCATCCGGTAGACTCTTCAGAAATGGCGTTCAAGATGGCCACCATCCAGGCATTTAAGAAAGGCTTTATGGAAGCGAACCCGGTGCTCTTAGAGCCCATCGCAAATATCAAAGTAACGGTTCCTGATGCTTATACGGGCGATGTTATGGGCGACCTGAATAAGAGAAGGGGAAGGGTGCTTGGTATGAACCCGGTGTCAGGAAAGCAGATTATCGAAGCGGATATCCCGATGACAGGGTTGTTCGGGTACTGCACGGATTTGCGTTCCATGACAGGCGGACGCGGTACTTATGAATATAAATTTGCCAGATATGAGCAGGCTCCCAGCGATGTACAGAGCAAGGAAGTGGCTGCAAGGGCGGCGAAAGTGGCTGAGGGCAGCGATGACTAAGGCAGGCTAAAGATGGATGATGCCGGTATTCTACGGGGATTGGTTTTTAATTTCCGTGGGGTATCGGCGTTTTTGCTTGCCAGCGGGGTATTTAAGTGTTATTCTTTTTATATTGTAGGATTCGGGGGCCAAAAGCCCTGGCTGGGGAGCTTGGAAGGGCCAAAAGCCTGCGTGGCAGCATGGGTGCGGTAATCGAATTTGAGGATGATGGCATATGAAAGAAACAGGAATAAAAAAAGATGTGGTGAAAGAGATATGTGCTCTGGCAAAAAGGAATGAAGTAGAAAAGGTGATTTTGTTCGGCTCCAGGGCAAGAGGTGATTATGGACGTGCCAGCGATATTGACTTGGCCGTATGCGGTGGAAACACCGCCCGTTTTGCCCTGGATGTGGACGAAGAAACATCTACACCATTGAAATATGATGTGGTGAACTTGGATAAAGATGTACAGGATGAGCTGCTTCAGGTGATTGCCAGGGAGGGGAAAGTATTATATGAAAAAATTTGAGAATTATGCTTCAAATCTACGTGTGTTGGCGCGGGCGGATAAGGAGGATTTGAATAATGAATTTGTCATCGGCGGAGTTATTGATAAATTTTCCGTACAGTTTGAATTAGGATGGAAGCTTCTGAAGGAATTATTAGCTTATGAGGGCAGTAAGGCATCGGTTACAGGGTCGCCCAGGGGGATTATAAAGGAAGCATACGCAGTGTATCCTTTTTTCGATGGTGATATTTGGCTGGATATGCTGAAAGACAGGAATGATATGGCTCATATTTATAATGGAAATGCCGCGAATGATTTGGTAAAGCGTATTTTGGAGGAATATATCCCCCAGTTTTTGAAGCTGGAAGAGGAACTGGTGAGGATGTATGGGGATATTCTGTGAAGGGGCGGAGAGAATATTCGACTCATCCAGATTTGAGTCACAGCAAAGCTG
>BLLT01000020.1 GCA_011958945.1 Lachnospiraceae bacterium
CGCAAATACAACATTCTTGATAAAAAGTCATGATACCAAAAAAGTCGGGATAACTGTACTTATCAAGAATTATTGACAATAACAGCAAGCACTGCCTGTGTTCCCTCACAGGCTCTGATTTTCCCAAATCCCCCCGGAGCGGGAATCTGGAAAATCTGCTTGTAGGGGGAAGCATCCCCCTACCCCCTCTGCGCTCAAAAATCATAAAATCTCCTGCCAAGATTTCTGATTTTTTTCACTGTTTTTTTGCACGAACAACCCCCATAGCAGGATTGAAGATTGTGTAAAATCCTTTCAAAAATCCAACACGGAAAGGAGATAATAAATGGCAAACCGTGAGCGCAAAAATGAGCTGAAAATATATCTAAGTGACAAGGAGCAATACATACTGGAGCAGAAAGTAAAAATCTCTGGCATGAAAAGCAAGTCCACTTTCCTCCGCCGCCTGATTTTGTACGGCTTTGTCTATGACATTGACTATTCAGACCTGCGGGAATACAACTACACGCTTGGAAAAATCAGCGGCAACTTAAACCAGATCGCCAAGCGAATGAACGCCACAGGCAACGTCTATAAAGCCGATGTGGAGGAAGTGAAAAAGCTGATGAAACAGGTGTGGGATACACAAAAATCCATGCTCTCAAAACAGCCCACCATGAAGCAGTAAACCCAAGCGGAATCCCCCTCCAAAAGCGGAATAGTTCCAGCCACATTTTGCACACAAATACGCAACGGATAAACGGCAACAAAAGCCAAAATCAGACAAATTTCGCACCATTAAAAAAGGTGTGCCGCAGTGAAGTTTCTTTCTTCCTTGCGGTACACCTTGATGTGTGCAATATGCCGATATTTTTGATGAACGTCCTTATCCTGTCCTTAAGTATTTTTCGCTTTAGTCTCATCGTTCTACATCTCCTTGTCTTTAAACTATCGTTTCATTTTCTCCTATCACTCCAACAAAACTTACAGCAAAAACAGCAGCCCTGGTTCCCAAAGCTGCTGCATCAATGCACCCAAATGTCTGCTATACAACGGCTTTTTTTCTTTTGCCGTTGTACGGCAGATTTACAATACGGATATTTTACACAATTAATAAATACTCTTTTTGTTTTTACGGCTTAATCCGTTCAAAATCAAAACTGCAAGAACCATACAAACTATCAGAATAACTAAGCTGGCTACTTTGTTTCCGATTGTTGCTTCATAATATCCTGAAAGCTGGAACACCGCAGTAATCGGGTAAACAGTTTTCAGAGTTTCAGACATACTTGCAAACAGACCGGCAAAGGAATAGATTTCAGTAAATACCAAAGCAAGCCAATACCCTTTTTTTATACGGGCTACTAATGCCACAATCGGTGAAATAGCAAGAAATACGCCAATACCATTTACAAAATAGGTAAAAAGGAAGCCCCATACTGTCTGAATAGATAATGTTCCGAAATGCATTATAGCTTCAACCGCAAAAGTAATTACAAACAGCAGAAGATAAATCAAAATACTGAAAACCATTGCAACGATCATTTTAACAACAGTCAGTTTCGCTTCATCTACTGGCACAAGCCGCAGTGATTTCAGAGTATCTTCCTGTTCCTCCCGGCAAATCATATAGCTGCCTAACAATGCAATGACAGCCGGAAGCACAAAAAAGGTTGCCAAAGACTGTGCGGCAGTCATAAACCAGCCAGCCCCATCTATATATCGTGAACCCTTAAATACAAACTGCCCCTCTGCAAAAACGATAACAGCAATCATAACCACCGCAAAGACAGCAATCCAAACGATTTTAGAATGACGAAGTTTTCGGCGTTCAGCCCAAAGTAATTGTTTCATACTATCCACCTCACTTTCTTTTTCCTAAAGCCAATATAGCCAACACCACTGAACCCGCACACCATATAGTAATACATATTAATGCCGCCGGAATATTAAGAGTTTGTGCCAAAACTACACCGGGAATATCACGCATGACAATGGCGCTCATACTGGATAGAGGGTGCAGATACATATTAACCATAAGCAGAATAAAACCAAGGAACGTATAAACCA
The DNA here is from genome assembly GCA_011958945.1 of Lachnospiraceae bacterium. GTDB lineage: Bacteria > Bacillota > Clostridia > Lachnospirales > Lachnospiraceae > Kineothrix. The sequence goes on from BLLT01000020.1 coordinate 2,050, forward strand.
GCGTTACGCATACTGGAAATATATAACTTTTTCCAGCAGCCGCAACCGCCAAAAGCGGCATTATGGCGAATGCGGTTAATATAGCAATTTCCATACATTTTTTTAGCAAGTAACAAAAACTGCTCCATTCAAATGTTATATAACCGGGAAGCATACCAAAAATCACAGACAATCCGGCTGTAAGCAACATAAAACAAATGGAATAAGACAGTACAATAATAAATTTACCAAAAAAATATTCCTCCTTGCTAATCGGTACAATCCACAACTGTTTAAGCATATCATTTTGGTTTTCATCATACATAAGCATAGTGGAAAATACCCCCAATACGACAGGAAGTATAATCCAAGGCGTGTAGCTGAAAGCAGTCCATTTATAAAATTGTATTGTATCTATGCCTGTCTCCCTAATACCTCTAAAATAAAAGATTGCAAGAAATGGCATGAGAAGAGCTGCTAGCAGCATTAACAGGATAAACTTTCTACGGCGCAGTTTTAGAAATTCTGTCTGTATCAATTTAAGCAATGCCTTCTCCCCCTGTAATTTTTTTGAAATAGTCCTCCAATGTGTCATTACATAATTGAGAACTGATAACAGCCACATCCTGCACCACAAGAGCCTTATTGACAGCCGCCATATCCAATGACGTATTATAAATCCGCAGGGAATGGTCATCCTGTACGGAATAATCTGTAACTCCGAATTGCCTTTCCAAAACAAGAGAAGTTTTCGGAATATCAGAAACTTGCAGAAGTATATATTTACTGTTTTTTCTTTTCAGTGTTTCCATGCTGTTTTCTTCCAGTAAGACACCGTGGTCAATAATGCCAATATCATCAGCCAACAATGCAATCTCGGACAGGATATGGCTGGAAATGAGGATTGTTTTCCCTCGCTCGGTACTCAAGTCTTTAATAAAATCTCTCACTTCTGCAATGCCGATAGGATCAAGACCATTCGTAGGCTCGTCTAAAATCAACAGCTCCGGATCATGCAAAATAGCATTTGCAATACCAAGACGCTGCTTCATTCCAAGAGAATATTTGCTGAACAGCTTTTTATCCCGGTAAGGGAGTCCGACAATATCCAAAGCATTTTTTACAGCATTGGGGGCAGCAGTGCCACGCAGCTTCGCAAATATTTCAAGGTTTTCCGTACCCGTCAGGTTTGGGTAGAAGCCGGGTGTTTCAATAATAGCCCCAATCCGGGGATATACCCGTTTTTCCCTTCCTTTGATATTTTGTCCGAACACATCTATTTCCCCAGAAGTAACAGGGGTTAATCCCAAAATCATTTTCATTATTGTGGTTTTGCCAGCTCCATTACGCCCTAGCAGTCCGTATATCCGCCCTTTTTCTACATGGATATTAACAGCATTGACCGCTGTCTGCTCACCATATTTTTTTGTTAACCGCTTTGTTTCAATCACATAGCTGCACATAATATTTCCTCACTTTCTTAATTATCGTGGCCTTTCTAAATCACATAGTTATACAAGTTTCCGCTTGCTGAATCGTTGGTAAAAACTCTTCAAAATGTTTTCTTCTGTAAAACAATTACAGAAACAATTGTCGAAATAATGCCTATAGCCAGTAAAGAAACAGAACAAGTCATCGGTGATGCTGTTATTACTGCATTTCCTGTCCAACTGTTTGCCATTTCAATAGCGGCAGGTGAAATGTGGGGATAAATTCCCATAACACTCGCCAAGGGGTGCAGTCCCATAAGCTCGGACGGGGCAAGCACAACAGGCACAAGATAAAGTAATACAGCCCCAATCGGTAAAATGTACCCTTTTGATAGCGTTGCTAAAAATATGATTGGGAGCATGGCAACCGGAATCAGCACACCGCCAGCCAAAAACAATACCCCCGCCTGTAGTATTGTTTCCGTGTTCAAATCAGTAAAGCCGCCAGCAATTAAGCCGCCAACGATACAGATAACAAAGGTAAACAGGCATAGCCCCAATGACATAAAGATTACAACCGCTATCTTTGAAAAATAGAGCTGTGCTTTGGAAATCGGAATAATCAAAAGTCCTTTTAATGTATCGTTTTTCTGTTCATCAAAGAACAATGTGGTGGCAAACATCCCCAACACAATAGGCAGAAACAGGCTTGTAAGGTTCTTAAATGCCAAAGTGTATAAGTCACCAAAGCTATCCATGAGAGGACTGCTTCTTGATATGCTGCAGGCACGCTCAACCGCAAATACTCCCAAAATAGCAGTAAGAATAAAAATACCCCAAACTGTCTTATTCCGTTTCCATTTCAGTATCTCAGTAAAGATAATTGTCATTGCCTTTTCCTCCTTTCCAATCCCTAATTATATAGCATTAACCTTGCCAAAACCTTGCCGTAACCTTGCTTTTTTCATGTTTTCCTCCAATGAATATACAAAAAGCCCTGTGCTGTTACAGAGCTTTTGGAAATAGTATCGTAAATGTTGCACCCGTTCCGGGATTGCTGTCTGCTTTAATTTTCCCATTGTGAGCATTTACAAGTTCTGTCGTAATAGATAGCCCCAAGCCATTGCCCCTGGCAGAACGTGAACTGTCACATTGATACATTCTCTCAAAAATATGCGGAATATCAGAGGAGGAAATACCTTTTCCATTATCTGAAATGATAATTTCTACTTGCTGTTCATTCTCCAATAATTTCAAAGTCAATTTATTGCCGCCACTGTGCATAAGCACATTTTGAAACAGATTATTAAGAATGCGGGTATAGGAATGAGGGTCAATTCGTAAAAAATATTCATCTTCAGGAATATCAAAATCATATTCAAAATGGTTGCGTTCCAAGGTTGGAACCCACTCTGCGACAATATTGCGGTCAATTCGTTAAAATCACATAACTCAAAATGAAAAACCTGTTCTTTAGCGTCTAGTTTTACCCACTCAAATAGTGCTTCCACAAAATGTTTTAAGTGACACGCTTTTTCTACTGCGACATGGATATAGGCTTCTTTTTCTTCCCCAGCCACAAGACCATTGGATAAGCTGTGACTGGTTCTTGACTGCAATTTCATTGATTGCATAGCAAATACGCTTTGTCATATCGCTTTTTCTCGCCAAAACCCGTCGGTTCGGATTACCAGACTTTATATCTTCAAGGGCTTCTTCAATAATAGATAATTGTCCTCTTACACGCCTAAGTTTCGTAATAAAAAATAGAACAGCCAAAAGCGCTGTACAGAGAGCAATTAATAAAAATGAATTTAAGCTCATGTTATGCCTCCCTGTTAAATCGGTAACCAACGCCCCGGACAGTCAGAATATAAAAAGGGTGTTCCGGGTCTGGTTCGATTTTCTTCCGTAATTTGCTGATAAACGACATGATATTGCTATCATCAAAAGCATACTCTTCCTCCCACACATGGGTATAAATCTGCTTTTTTGTAAACACTTTTCCTTTATTGGCCGCAAGGAAAGAAAGCAGATCAAATTCTTTTCCTGTAAGTTCCACTTGTATGTCATTAACCAAAACAAGACGGTTAATGTTATCTATCGTCATTCCTTGAAATACCATACAATCCGTTTCTGTGCCGGAAACAGGATTGAGCAATGTAAAACGCCGGATAAGAGAATTTACACGTGCCATAAGCTCGTTAATGCTAAATGGCTTTGTCAGATAATCGTCTGCCCCCATCCTTAAGCCGGAAACCTTATCTTCCTCACCGCTTTTTGCGGTAAGCATAAGAACGGGAACATTGCTTGTATGCCGTACTTGTTGCAACACTTGAAAACCGTCTAAATCGGGCATCATAATATCAAGAATAATAAGTGAACAGGTATCTTTGATTTCCTCCAATACATGCAGTCCTTCTATCCCGCCGCCTGCGACAATCGCAGTAAGGTTTTCCTGCTCTACGCATTTTTTCATAAGTGCGCAAAGTTCTTTATCATCATCTATAATTAAAACTTTATTCATGCTTTTTCTTCCTTTCTGCTTTTAATCGGGCATCTGTTGGTTTTTCTGCGTCCTTTGGTATCAGCCATAAACGACTAAATTTTGCAACCCCCGGTATGCGGTTTTCCTCACATAGCTTTTGTACCCGTCTTTCTGAAATGCCCCATTTCTTCGCCGCTTCCAGGGCGGAAATAAACTCTAACATCTTCATTCACCCTTTCTCTAAATTCTGCCATATAATTATATGCGGTCAGGCGAATAATTTCAAGTGTTTAAGGACTGCATCATGGAAATGTGCATAACTGGCTATGAAACTATGGAAAACCCCATTCACAGCCTGTGGAAAAGCAAAAGCAGCTTTCCCACATCCTGCAAACAGGGTTTCCCACAGTTCCATAAACACAGCCAGTTATACGACATTCCCACAATGCCTGCGCCTACGGAATCCATCTCTCTATCTATTTCTTTGTTAGAAACATCTTTTTACAGACCTATTCCCGCCATTCTTGCGAAAACGGTTTTTCGCCCGATAAGTTCCGACTGTTTTTCTTCTGACAGGCTCTCAAACACACCCTTATACCCTTTTTCCAGCAATGGAGTACCTTTTGCGATAAGATACAGCTTCATATCAAGCCATTCCTGCCATAATGCTTCAAACAATGCCCTGCTGTCCGTAAAAGTTGCATCTTCCTCAAAGCCATGCGGCGGCGTATAATATTTGAGCATTACAAAACCGTATCTGCCTACATCAACTATCACAATGTCCGCCATTTCGTACAACTCTGCAAATGCTTCAGCCACCTTCTGGCAATTTTCCCGTTCTTCCTCTGTGATATAAATTTTCTTTTCCATATTGCTTTACCTCGTTTCTTATAAAATTTTACCATATTCATTTTATAAGAACCACCTGCACACCAGCTTTTCTTCCACTTGTTTTTGGCAAAACCCACCTTACTAACAATTCACTTCTCGGAATATCAAAGTCAGGCTTCACAGAAATAATAGGAATCATATTTTTGTACCGTGACACAGACAAAACCTTTTGTTTGTATAACTGATAATTATTGCTTAAATTAAATGCTAACTCTGCACTTTCAAACTTTATATTTTTCCCATACTTATTTAACGAAAATCTAAAATAGTCAACAAACATCTTACGTCCTTCTAGCATTTCGTTAAGGTTTTGTAACGTTATAATATCCTGTTCCGTTGGAGTACACTTAACCTTTCTATACTGTGTTTTATGTTTTTCTCTAATAAACTCACCATTTTCATCCGTTTGATATCTTACCTGATATTTTTCAGAAATCACTTCTATTAGCGGAATAATTTTATCCGAATAACATTCCTTCATTGACTTCAATACCCTTAGTTCTTCGTCTCTTGTTTTCAGCATTGGTATATATATCATAAAGCACAGTCTCCCCTCTTTTACATTCGTCATGTTAACAACATTAATATTTTTTATAATTATACCATATCCTTGGCAAAAAGGCGTTAACAAATCAATTCCTGCCCTCTAAACCGCAAACTGGCTGTTATAAAGTTCTGCATAAAACCCGCCCTGTGCCAGGAGGGATTCATGATTTCCCTGTTCAATAATATTCCCGTCTTTCATCACAAGGATAATATCCGCTTCCTGAATCGTGGAAAGCCTGTGGGCGACAATAAAACTGGTCCTGCCCTCCATCAATTTGGCAAACGCATTCTGTATCTTTAATTCCGTCCTTGTGTCGATAGATGAGGTGGCTTCATCCAATATGAGCATATCCGGCTGGCAGAGCATCACTCTGGTAATACATAGCAGCTGTTTCTGCCCCTGGGAAAGATTGCCTCCATCCTCTGTAATTATTGTGTCATACCCGTCCGGCAAACGTTTGATAAAGCTGTGGGCATGGGCTGCTTTTGCGGCCGCAACCATTTCCCCTTCTGTAGCGTCCGGCTTACCCATCACAATATTTTCCCGGATGGTTCCCATTTTCAGCCATGTTTCCTGCAAAACCATGCCGTAGGAAGTCCGCAGGCTTTTTCTCGTTACCTCCCGGATATCCGTATTTTCCACCCGGATACTTCCCCTATCCACATCGTAGAACCGCATCAGCAAATTGATAATTGTAGTCTTGCCGCATCCGGTAGGACCTACAATAGCCACCCTCTGACCTGGTTTTACCCGCAGGTTGAATCCTTCAATCAGCTTTTTGTCCGGCACATAAGAAAAGGATACATCCCTTAGTTCCACATTCCCCTTCACATTTTTAAGCACTACTGCGTTCTCTTTATCCGGTATCTGGGGTTCTTCTTCTATCAGCTCCAATATCCGCCCGGCACAGGCGAGGGCATTCTGTAACTCGGTAATTACCCCCGATATTTCATTAAAAGGCTTTGTATACTGGTTGGCATATGTGAGAAGGCAGGACAGCATCCCCACGCTAATCCCTCCCCGGATGGCCAGAAACGCTCCGGTAATCCCTACCCCTGCATAAACAAGGCTATTGACAAAACGTGTAGCCGGATTAGTGATGGATGAGAAAAAAATCGCCTGTAATGAGCAGCTTTGCAGCCTTTCATTGATTTCATCGAAGCGTTCCATGGCATTATCTTCATACCCGAAAGCCTGTACCACTCGCTGATTGCCCACCATCTCGTCTATGAAAGCCGTCTGTTCCCCTCGCGTCTCCGACTGTTTTCTAAACATATGATACGTTTTCTTTGCTATAAAATTGGCCACCAGGAAAGAAACCGGCGTGATGCATACTACTACTGCCGTAATCCCTATATTTATCGTCAGCATAATGGCCAGCGTACCAAGGATGGTTACCATCCCGGTAAACAATTGGGTAAATCCCATTAACAGTCCATCGGCAAACTGATCCACATCGGCAATTACCCGGCTGACCACTTCCCCATAGGAATGGGAATCAATATATTTCAAAGGCAAAACTTCTACTTTGCGGAAGGCTTCGCCGCGGATATCCCTTACGATGGCATATGTCATTTTGTTATTGCATACATTCATCAGCCACTGTGCCACTGCTGTCAGCCCTATGGCCGCCGCTATTTTTACGAGGATATCCCAAATGCCCCGAAAGTCCACAAACCCTTTATCAATAATCAAATCAATTGCATCCCCTGTCAAAATCGGTACATAAAGGGTAAAGGCCACAGTAAAAGCTGCCATAAGTATGGAAATGCCCAGATAAATCCAGTATCTTTTTATATATCCAAGCACTTTAAAAAGAATTTGTCTTTGTTTGCCGCTGCCTCTCATGATACCCTGCCCTCCTTTTTAAACTGGGAATCATAAATCTCTCTATATACTCCACAGGTTTCCAATAGCATATCGTGTGTTCCGATGCCTGCTATTTCCCCGTCATCCATCACAATAATGGAATCTGCATACTGTATGGAAGAAGCCCTCTGGGATACGATAAACACCGTCAGATTTTCTTCCATTTCCCTGATAGCCTTCCTCAGTTTTGCATCCGTAGCGAAATCCAGGGCCGATGCACTGTCATCCAGGATTAATATCTCCGGCTTACGGATTAAAGCGCGGGCAATGGTGAGGCGTTGTTTCTGTCCGCCGGACAGATTCTTGCCCCCCTGGGCAATGAGCGACTCCAGGCCGTCCTTTTTCCCTTCCACAAATTCCCTTGCCTGGGATATTTCCAATGCCCTCCACATCTCTTCTTCAGTGGCATCCTCTTTCCCCCATAACAGGTTTTCCTTTACCGTTCCTTTAAATAAAACAGCCTTTTGCATGACCATACCGATTTTATTTCGAAGTTCTTCCAAAGAATACTCTTTTACATCTATGCCGTTTATTTTTACGCTCCCCTTGGTGGCATCATAAAATCTTGGAATCAAGTTTACAATGGAGGATTTTCCCGATCCGGTTCCACCGATAATGCCGATTGTCTGCCCCTTTTTCACGGAAAAATGGATATCTGTCAAAGACTCCGCCCCTGCATTTTTATAGGTCAGGCAGACATGTTCAAAGCTGACCGCCGCATCTTTTTCCGTTTCACCACAATAGTTCTTTGGCTTAGACGGGGAAAACAGGCCCGGCTTCGTCTGAAACACCGCTTCGATACGGTTGGCACAGGCAAAGGCTTTTGTAACTGTTATAATCAGGTTAGCCAGTTTTATCAGTTCCACCAATATCTGTGACATGTAATTGACCAAAGCCACCACTTCCCCCTGGGTAATATACCCATTATCCACCCGGATGGCTCCTGTCCAAATCAGTACAATGACCGCCCCATTGATGATAATATATGTCACCGGATTCATCAACGCGGAAATCTTTCCCACAAACATCTGCATCTTCGTTAAAGCTTCGTTCCCTTCTTCGAAGCGGAGAATCTCTGTTTCCTCTTTATTAAATGCCCGGACTACCCTGGCGCCGGTCAGGTTTTCCCTGGTAATCCCCAGGATTTTATCAAGCCCGGCCTGTACTTTCTTATATAAAGGCATGCCAATCAACATAATGCCAAATACCACAAGGCAAAGAAGGGGAATGGTGACTACAAAAATCATAGCTGCTTTCACATCAATAGTAAATGCCATTATCATGGCCCCAAAAACAATAAAGGGGGAACGAAGGAACAGGCGCAGCACTAAATTCACCCCCGACTGCACCTGATTGACATCGCTGGACATCCGGGTAATCAAGGTGGACGTTCCTATGGTATCCATCTCCGAAAAAGACAATGACTGAATATGGGCAAAAAGGGAATGCTTTAACTTAGCCGCAAATCCCACCGCCGCTTTTGCCGCAAAAAACTGTGCGGTAATCGAGCAGACAAGCCCTATCAGCCCTAAAGAAATTAATACAAGCCCTACCCGGAAAATAACGCCCTGATCTTTTCCCCCGATTCCCTGGTCAATCATATATGCCATTACCAGGGGAACAAGCAGTTCAAAAGAAGCCTCAAGCATTTTAAACAAAGGGGCAAGCACTGTTTCTTTTTTATAATCCTTTAAATATACCAATAAATTCCTCATCCCGTTTTCCTCACATCCTGCATTTGATATCCTGATTACACTAACCTCCATGTCACAGCTTTGCTGTGACTCAAATCCGAAAGAAATGATTCAGTTTCACTTGGGAAGCGTATTTGGCAGCCTTAGTAAAACTTCATTTCTTGCGCATAAAACCATCTGCACACTTCCCGATCATTTCCGGCCTCCCTAAAGCAATGCAATCGCATCCTGTACCGAATTCACACCGATAATCTTAATCCCGTCAATGGAGTTTAACCCCTTCCTGCACACAGCCGGCATCATACACGAAGTAAAGCCCAGCTTTTTCGCCTCCTGCAGCCGCTGTCCGGCCATACTCACCGCACGCACTTCGCCGCTCAGCCCCACCTCGCCAAATATAATCATCTTATCGTCCACAACACGATTCTTGAAGCTGGAAACGATGGCCATTACAATCCCCAAATCAATAGCCGGCTCCGTAATCTTCATCCCTCCTGCAAGATTCACATAGGCATCACAGGCGGACAATGGAAGCCCTATCCTTTTTTCCAATACCGCCATCAGCAAATTGACCCTGTTTAAATCCGTTCCGATAGCCTGCCTCCTGGGGATACCAAAGCTGCTGTTACAGACTAATGACTGGATTTCCACTAAAATAGGACGGGTTCCTTCCATGGAACAGGCCACTACCGATCCGCTGGCATCTTCCGGTTTCCCATCCAGCATATATTCTGACGGATTCTTCACCTCCCGCAGCCCTTCTTCCCGCATCTCGAATACCCCTATTTCATTGGTAGAGCCAAACCGGTTCTTTACTCCCCGGAGGATTCGGTAGGAAGCATGCCTGTCGCCTTCAAAATAAAGCACCGTATCTACCATGTGCTCCAGCACTCTGGGGCCGGCCACCGTGCCTTCCTTCGTTACATGCCCTACAATAAAAATCGAAATATCCAACCCCTTCGCTATCTGCAAAAAAATGCCGGTGGATTCCCTCACCTGGGATACGCTTCCCGGAGCGGAAGACACTTCCTCACTATACATAGTCTGAATGGAGTCGATCACCACGGCCTGAGGCTTAATCCGCTCTATGGCATCCTTTATCATATCCAGATTGGTCTCGCATAGCAGCAAAAGATTATCGCTGAATTCGCCAATCCGATCCGCCCGGATTTTTATCTGTTTTAAAGATTCCTCACCGGATATATATAGCACTTTATATCCGCTGCCGGCCAGCCTTTGGCATACCTGCAAAAGAAGCGTAGATTTCCCGATTCCCGGATCTCCCCCCACCAGGGTCAGCGACCCCGGAACAATGCCTCCCCCTAATACCCTGTCCAATTCTTCTATGCCCGTACCGATTCTATCCTCTTTCTCCATGGATACCTGGGAAAGCCTGGCCGGTTCAGCCTTTTCGCCCGCCTGGCCCGGCCTGGCGGATGATCCCGCCTTTTTACCCCCGGACACTACCCGTTCCTCCACCATAGAATTCCATGCCTTACAGCCGGGGCACTGCCCCATCCATTTTGCCGATTCATATCCACATTCCTGACAAAAAAATACGGTTCCATTCTTTCCTTTTGCCACCTTAATAACCATGCCTTTCTCTCAACCCGGACTCTCCCAACCATCTAATAACCGTATACAATCGAGTAGGGAAGAGTTTCTCCCTACTCGCCGTGCGAAGCGCACGCTGCGTAAGCAACAATTTCATCTGTGCGCCCCTGCACATAAAAACGGGACTTTCATATGGATGATTGTCCCGTTTTCATACCCCTATTTTTCTATCCTGACATCCACTTCTTCAGTCTCAGAAAGCTCTACGCTTAAGTTCAGCTTTCCTCCCAGATTTGTGCGCATCTTACCGATACTTTCATTATTAATAAACACCTCATATTCCGTTTCATCCTGTAACCCTACGGTAATCTGCGCATCCCCGCTGCCCTCTACCGTAAAGCTGATGCCGTCCTGAGTTTCTGTAAAACGGTTTACACTGGTTCCCGGTACCGACTCGTAGACAAACATGCCGTTCTTTTCCAGCTTTGTCATCGTCTTATAAGTCTTTACCTTCCATAAATCCCCGCCAAATTCAAAATCCACCAGTTTCGCTTTTTCCTCCAGTTTGTGGTTGCCAAAACTGATTGCCCCTCCATTTTCTCCACGGAGTAATTCTTCCACCACTGCCATTTCCTATATCCTCCTGCTACTTTTATGGGTAACCCCATCGTTTACGGCTCCGCCTTATTCTTAATTCGGCTGCCGAAAAATTTGTGTGTTCTCACACTAACCTCCATGTCACAGCTTTGCTGTGACTCTAATCTGGATGAAAAATGCCGCTTTTTGGGCATTTTTCGAAAAATGACTTAGTTTCACTTGGGCTGCGTATTTGGCAGCCTTAGTGAAACTTCATTTCTTTCACACTAATACAGTATAATATATTTTTCCTATTTAATCCACTAGTTTTTTATTGTGAAAAACCACTTTTTTATCCCGGACTCCTACGCTCACCTGGTCGCCCGGTTTTATGCGCCCTGCCAGTATTTCCTCCGCCAAGGCATCTTCCACTACTGTCTGTATTGCCCGTTTCAGCGGCCTTGCCCCCATCTTAAGGTCGGCATGTTCCTCTATAAGGAATTCCTTCAAGGACGAAGTCAGGGTAAGGCTGATATCCATTTGCTCCTTGCAGCGCCCTGTCAGGTTTCTGGCAAGCAGTGTGACGATTTGTTTCATATCCTCCTTATTCAGCGGATGGAATACCATGATTTCATCAATACGGTTAATAAATTCCGGTTTAAACAGACGTTTTACCTCTTCCATCACGCCGGATTTCATCTTATCATAATCCTTTTTCTCATCTGCCTGCACGGCAAACCCCAGGTTCTTCGGATCCACGATTCTCTGGGCACCTGCATTGGAAGTCATAATTAAAATCGTATTTTTAAAATTCACCTTACGCCCTTTGGAATCCGTAATATGGCCGTCATCCAATACCTGGAGAAGAATGTTGAACACATCGGGGTGAGCCTTTTCGATTTCGTCAAAAAGCACAACGGAATACGGGTTGCGCCTTACTTTCTCACTCAACTGGCCGCCTTCATCGAACCCTATATATCCCGGAGGGGAGCCTATCATCTTGGATACGGAATGCCCTTCCATATATTCTGACATATCCACGCGAATCAACGCATTTTCTGAACCAAACATAGCTTCCGCCAACGCTTTGCTCAATTCCGTTTTCCCCACTCCGGTAGGGCCTAAGAAAAGGAAGGAGCCAATAGGCCTATTGGGGTCCTGCAGCCCCACACGGCCTCTGCGCATTGCCCGGGCTACGGCGGACACCGCCTCCTCTTGCCCGATCACGCGCCTATGCAGGATAGACTCCAGCTTCAACAGGCGTTCGCTCTCCTTTTCCGCCAGCTTCTTCACCGGTATCTTCGTCCACATCGCCACTACTTCCGCGATTTCATTTTCCCCTACTACATATTTCCGCTCCCTCTGGTTTTTATCGAATTGCCGTTTCATTTTATCATACTTCTTAATGAGCACATCCTGATTGCGTTTCAGTTCCCCTGCCTGGCTGAAAGCCTCCATACGGATAGAACGTTCAATCTGTACATCGATTTTCGCTATCTGCTCCGCCGTTTCCTTCATCTTGTCAGGCATATGCATAGTTTTCAGCCGAAGTGCCGCCGATGCTTCATCAATTAAATCAATGGCTTTATCCGGCAGATTCCTGTCATTGATATACCGGATGGACAGCTTTACCGCCGCTTCAATAGCTTCCTCCGTAATCAATACATGATGATGCTCCTCATATTTTCCCGCAATCCCTTTCAAGATGCGGATGGCCTCTTCCTCAGAAGGTTCCTCCACATTTACCGGCTGAAACCGCCTCTCCAAAGCGGCATCCTTTTCCACATATTTACGGTATTCGGCAATGGTTGTGGCTCCAATGAGCTGGATTTCCCCCCTGGCCAGGGAAGGCTTCAAAATATTGGAGGCATCAATGGCGCCTTCTGCGCCGCCGGCTCCGATAATCGTGTGCATCTCATCCACAAACAGGATTACATTGCCGTCAGTAATCACTTCTTTAATGACTTTCTTAATTCTTTCTTCAAATTCCCCCCTGTATTTGCTCCCTGCCACCATTCCTGACAAGTCCAGGGTAAGCACTCGTTTATTCTGTACCGTAAAGGGCACATCCCCATTGACAATCCGCAAGGCAAGCCCTTCCACCACTGCCGTTTTTCCAACTCCCGGTTCTCCGATTAGGCAGGGGTTGTTCTTCGTGCGCCTGCTCAATATCTGAATCACCCTGCCGATTTCTTCCTCCCTTCCAATCACAGGATCCAGTTCCCCTTTTTTAGCAAGGGCGGTCAGGTCACGGCTGTATTGATCCAGCACAGAACCGCCCCTCTTCCTTCCGCCCTGCTTTTTCGCCAAATCCTCTTTATACAGTGCCCCATCCTGGCCCATGGCAATGAGAGTATCCACGTACACTTTCTGCAAGGATATCCCCAGGGTATTTAACAGTCTAACCGCCACATTTTCCCCTTCTTTAATCACTGCAAGGAGAATATGCTCCGTTCCCGTCCTTCCCGATTCGAAACGTTCCGCCTGGCGGTGCGCCTCTGCCAATACTTTCATCGCCCTGGGCGAATAGCCATCCCTGTCTTTTGCCAAAACCCCCTTCTCCGGCGTAATCAAATCCTTAATCATTTCAAGGAGCTGGGTTTCCTCTACGCCATTTTCCAAAAGTACCCTGGCGGCAACCCCCGTCCTCTCCCGCAGTAGCCCTGCCAAAATATGTTCTGTCCCTACATATCCCTGCCGCAATGCAGAAGCCGTTTTTTCTGCTAACAGCAGTGCTGTCCTTGCTTTTTCTGTAAACTGTGGCTGCATCAGTCGATTCCTCCATAATCTTCATATATTTCATCAATAAGAGCATGCACTTCTTCCCGGGAAATATTCTTGCAGCTGACCTTTGCAAGAATTACCTGCAATTCTTTGCGGAGTTCCCTTATGGTTTCCATCCGGTCCGCATCGATGGAAATAATGGCGCCCTTGCGCCTGTCCACCTTCACGAACCCTTCCTGCCTAAGAACAGCATATGCTTTATTTACCGTATGCATGTTAATGCCAATATCCCCGGCCAACTGTCTCACCGAAGGCAGCTCATCCCCCTCCCGTATCCTGGAAGTGGCTATCCCGAGGATAATCTGATTTCTAAGCTGTAAATACAGCGCCTCATCGCTGTTAAAATCAATTTCTATTATCATATTATTCCTCATTTCTGCGCTGCATTCTTTTCATCCTTCCAAAGGCATGCTATCTTTACCTTATAGGAAATTTCGTCGCCAGACGGACATAAATTGAGGAAGAACCGAAGGTTCTTCATGAAGTGGCGAAGCCACTTTTTTATTTCTTATATTGTTGTTATACACATATTATAACAACAAAGGCGTTCTGTCAATCTTTGGAAAATTGTATAACAGTTCTGCCTTTTGGCTTCCCTGCTACGGAATCCGGACATTTCCATTTTTGCCTGCGGCAAAAGGCCGGATTCTTGACAAATCTGAAAAAAGCATATATAAATATTAGTATTATTTACCGTTTCCCATCAATGTATAGAAAATTCCGGAAAGTCATCCGACTTGGAAGGGGGATTTCGATGCCTGTAGTACTTACAGAAGATTTTATTTATGAAATACTTTCCGTAGTAGACGAAATACCAAATGGAAAGGTTGCCACCTATGGTCAGATTGCCCGGCTGACAGGCCGGGAGAAAAATGCCCGGCTGGTGGGAAAAGTCTTAAGCATGTCCGAATATTACGGGAAATATCCATGCCACCGGGTAGTAAACCACGCCGGAAGGTTAGCCCCCCATTTCCATGAACAAAAAAGTCTCCTGCTGGAAGAAGGTGTGGAATTTAAGGACGGTATTCATGTGGATATGAAGAAATATCATTGGGAATGCTGACCTTCCATTTCTCTCTTTTGAAATCCCATAAAAAATGTCTCCGGCACTTCATGAAGAGCTTTCGGTTCTTTGTCAATCTACGTCCATCTAATGACGGGCTTTCCTATGGCGAACAAAAAGAGTTGGCCCGGCGGCCAACTCCAAAGAATGCTTCGCATTCTTCCCTATCATTTCCGATCATCCATATTTAAGAATTCAAATTCAAATTCATCATCATCAATCAGGAAGTTCTTTGCCTTCCTCTTAGACTGTGGTTTTGACACCACCGGTTTCCCTGGTTCAAAGGGCTCTTCTTCCGGGATATATTCCACATTTTTTACAAGAATAGAACTCTTCTCCTTTTCCCTGGCTACCTTCACCGAACCCGCATTGCTCACTGCTCTCAGATTATCGGACATTGATTTCCTTCGAGGCCTTACTTCCTCTTCTTCCTCTTCCTCTTCATCATCGTCTTCATCTTCATCTTCATCTTCTTCGTCTTCGTCCTCATCTTCATCGTCATCGTCGTATTCATCATCACTGTAGGCATCCTTTACCTTAAATGCCAGGATAACCACTGCTACGAACAGAAGTGCCGCCAGTACCCCCAACGCGATAATAATGATTTTCTCAGTGGAGAATCCCTCTTCTTCCTCCTCTGCTGCCTTGTTTGCTCCCGCTTCCGCTGCTGCATACAAATTGGATAAAGCCTGTCTCGTTCCGTTAATGTTATCATACAGGAACCATTCTTCCACACCTTCATCGTTTTGAGTAAATACCATCTCATAATCAGGCTTTACCTGAGGTTCTTCCGGAGCCGGCGCCGGTTCCTCCACAGGTGCTTCCACCGGAACTTCTTCTCCCCCTTCTGCCGGGGTCTCTCCGCCTTCCGGTGTCTCCCCGCCCTCTTCAGGAGTCGATTCCGTTTCCGCCGGAGCCTCTGTCTGCGCCGGGGCTGACGGTGGTTCTCCTACCGTAAGCAAATCCCCACGGACAAACCCCACAACCTCTCTTCCGGACTGGTTTGTATACCTGATTTGATACCACTTTCTTCCATTGCTTCCATTCGCCTCTCCAGTGATAATCACTGGCGTATTTTCTACTACCGAGCCTAAGATTTCATGCTCCGTAGATGCCCCCTGACGTACCACCACACTTTTATAATTCACATATGCCTTTGTCTCCGCAATCTGTGTCACTGAAGTTGCCGCCGGTTTGCTTGCTGCTGTCAGTGCCGTCACTGTCTGTGTAGTAGTAGAAACAGCCCCTTTAATCAGCAAATCAGACCGGATATACCCTGTACTGTTTTCAAAACTTACCTTATACCATTTAGACCCCGAACTGTCCGTTACCTCATCCGTAATAAGGACACTACTGCCCTTTAATACGCTTCCTACTACATCGCTGCTTGTGCTCGGTTCTTTTCTTACTTTCGCAGCAGCCGTAGAAACAATTCCCGTAGCAGACTGATATGCCATACATACTGCCGGTGTTCCTATAAAAAGAACGACTGCCATAGCAATACCTGACATAATAATCATCCATTTTCTTTCTAATCGTGTCCTCATCCGTATTTCCTCTCCAATTGTGTTTCAGTCTTATTCGTCCCTAAGAAATCTCTTTTCACCTTTATTATTACGATTTCTTCTTTCTTCTTCGGTTTCCAACCCGAAACCTTTCATTTTCTCCCTCATCTGGCTTTCCTTCTTTCTATGGTAAGCCACTTCACAGGCCGGACAAAATCTTCCGCTGCGAATTTCTGTTCCACAGAACTCACATCTCATAAATGCCACTGAATCCGCCGTAATTTCCAGCCTGGACTCTTTTAACATCTGCCTGATCGCTTTCTGGCTTACACCAGTTTTTAATTCGATCTCCGCCGCATTTGCCCCCTGATTATGCTCGATATAATTCCGTACTTTCCCATAATCGTCATAATCTTTGGCGCGGCAGTTTTCACAGGCATATTCCCCGCAGCCTTTGAATACCATAATCCCGCCGCATTCTTTGCAAATATACGGCCTATTATAGCTGACTACCCCAAATGCTTCCATTTTCAATGCTTCTTTTCCCGTATCTTCCATACCCTTATACCTCCTCAATTGCCTTTCCTATATCGCTGCGCATATATTTATTTTCAAATGTAACCCAATCGGCTGCCTCATATGCATTGGCCCTGGCTTCCTTCAAGTTCCTTCCTTTTGCTGTAATGCCTAAAACCCTTCCCCCATTTGTTACAATACCTTCCTCCGTTTTCTTTGTGCCCGCATGGAAGCAATAATAGTCTTCTTTCCCTTCAAATGCTTCTAAGCCATGTATCGCATATCCCTTTTCGTAATTTACGGGATAACCTTCCGATGCAAGAACTACACAAACTGCAGCGTTGTCTTCAAACTGCAAATCAATTTCATCCAGCTTTCCGTCAATACAGGCCTCTGCCACTTCCACAATATCATTTTTCATCCTGGGCAGTACCACCTGTGCTTCCGGATCCCCAAACCGGGCATTGTACTCCAATACCTTCGGCCCTGCTTCCGTCAGCATCAAACCGAAGAAAATAATCCCCTTAAATTCTCTTCCCTCCGCCGCCATAGCATCCACTGTAGGCTGATATATATACTTTTTACAAAATTCGTCCACCTCTTCGGTGTAAAACGGGCTGGGCGAAAAAGTTCCCATCCCCCCTGTATTCAGCCCCTGATCGCCATCCATGGCACGTTTATGGTCCTGAGCCGAAGTCATAGTCTTAATCGTCTTCCCATCCACAAAAGAAAGCACCGACACTTCCCTTCCCGTCATAAATTCCTCAATCACCATCTGATTGCCGGCCGACCCAAATTTTTTATCCAGCATTATAGATTTTACGCCTTCTTTTGCCTCTTCCAAATCCTTGCAGATAAGCACCCCTTTTCCCAAGGCAAGCCCATCGGCCTTTAACACAATAGGAAACTTTGCCTTTTCCAAATAAGCCTCCGCGTCCTTTGCATTGTCAAAATTCTCATAAGAAGCTGTGGGAATATTATACTTTTTCATCAAATCTTTGGAAAATGCCTTGCTGCCCTCCAAAATAGCCGCATTCTTCCTCGGCCCGAATACCCGCAGCCCTGCAGCTTCCAATTCATCCACCAAGCCCCCTACCAGCGGATCATCCATCCCTACAATTGTCAGGTCTATCTCTTTTTCCTTTGCAAAGGCAACGATTTTATCAAATTCCATGGCCCCGATGGGCACGCACTGGGCTATCATGCCAATCCCTGCATTGCCCGGCGCACAATAAATCTCATCCACTTTACTGCTCTTTGCTACACTGGCCGCTATTGCATGTTCCCTTCCGCCGCTTCCTACAATTAAAACCTTCATGAAACATCCCTGTCCTTTCTATATACCCTGCATCTTCCTTCCTTCACCTCTACCATCCCATTGGCAATCCAGTCAATGGCCTGGGGCAAAATCACCCATTCCGCTTCTTCCATCACACGTTTTTGCAGTATCTTGGGCGTATCATCCTCTTCCACATGCACCGGCTTCTGCACGATAATCGGCCCCGTATCCGTTCCCTCATCCACGAAATGTACCGTTGCACCTGTAATTTTTACCCCGCGTTCCAGCACCCCTTCATGCACCTTTAGGCCATAATACCCTGTTCCGCAAAAAGAAGGGATTAATGACGGATGAATGTTGATAATCCGGTTCTTATATTCCCTTATCATCTCCTCGGGGAGAACCACCAGAAACCCTGCCAATACAATTAAGTCCGGAGCTGCTTCCCTCAAAGCATCCAAAAGAGCCCTGTGGAAATCCTCCCTGCTTTCATAGTCCTTAGGGGAAATACATATGCCTGGAATCCCGTTCTCTTTTGCCCGTTCCAGCGCATAAGCCGTTTTATTATTGCTGACAACACAAACAATCTCCGTATTTCTGATACGGCCTTCCTTTATGCTGTCAATAATCGCCTGCAAATTCGTTCCCCCTCCGGAAACGCAAACCAATATTTTCAGCATAACACTACTCCCTTTTCCCCTGCTTCCACATGGCCTGACAAATAAGGGGTTTCCCCGGCAGCACGTATGGATTCCATGGCCTGCTCCACATCCCCCGCATCCAAAGCCAATACCATACCAAGCCCCATATTATATGTATTATACATCATCTTCTCTTCCAAACCGCCCTTTTCCTGCAGCAGCTTAAAAATTGCCGGTACTTCATAGCTGTCTTTCTTCACCACCGCACGCACTCCCTCCGGAAGCATCCTGGGGATATTTTCATAGAAACCTCCCCCCGTAATATGGCTGCAGCCTTTTATTGTAATCCCAGCATCCTTTACCGCCTTTAATGCCTTCACATATATTTTTGTAGGGGCAATCAGCGCTTCCCCTAACGTTTCCCCCAATTCCTCATAATAAGTATTTAAACTTTCCTTCGTCATATCGAATACTTTTCTCACCAGGGAAAAACCATTGCTATGTACGCCGGAAGAGGCGATTCCAACCAATACATCGCCCGGCTTTATATTTTTTCCTGTAATCAAATCCTTTTCGTCCACAATGCCTACCGCAAAACCGGCCAAATCGTATTCATCTTCCGGGTAAAATCCAGGCATCTCTGCCGTCTCCCCGCCAATTAGCGCCGCCCCGGACTGTTTGCATCCTTCCGCCACGCCTTTTACTATCGTTGCAATCTTTTCCGGGTAATTCTTACCGCAGGCTATGTAATCCAGGAAAAATAACGGTTCGCCCCCTGCACAGGCAATATCGTTCACGCACATTGCCACACAGTCAATGCCCACCGTATCATGCTTATCCAGCAAAAAGGCCAGCTTCAGCTTCGTCCCCACACCGTCCGTTCCTGACACAAGGGTAGGATTCTCCATATTTTTCATCGCCGAAAGGGAAAATGCCCCGGAAAATCCGCCAAGGCCTCCCAGCACTTCCGGCCTCATCGTTTCCTTTACATATTTTTTCATCAATTCTACCGATTTGTATCCAGCTTCAATATCCACACCAGCTTTTTTATAATCCATTTTCGAACCTTGCTCCTTTCCCTTGTAGGCATCTTTTTCCTCATTTATAATATAACAATGCACAGACCTGCTAAAACCGTTGTTTAATAATTTTTATACCCTTTTTCCTGCAGCTTTTCATCCTTTGCCTGTACACTTTCCTTTAAAGAATTAGAATAATCCTTCAGACGTTTTAACAATTCCCCATCGGAAACGGCAAGAATTTTAGCCGCCAGTATCCCTGCATTTGCCCCTCCGTTTATCGCTACCGTAGCTACCGGTATTCCCGATGGCATCTGCACAATAGAATATAGGGAATCCCTTCCGCCTAACGAAGCGGTATGCATGGGAATTCCAATAACAGGCATGGGAAAAATCGCCGCACACATGCCCGGCAAGTGGGCAGCCATGCCTGCCCCTGCAATGATTACCTTAAATCCCTTTTCTTCTGCTGTTTTCGCATATTCAAAAAATACATCCGGCTCCCTGTGCGCCGAAATAATCCTCATCTCATAAGAAATTCCCAGTTCTTCCAAAATATCCGCGGCCTTCGCCATAACCGGCATGTCTGAGTCGCTTCCCATAACAATCCCTACCTGTGCCATTCTCCTTTTTCTCCTTCTGTGCTAATTATCTCATTTTAGTTTACTAAAAAATATTTCAATGCGCAAGTATCTTTATATATTCTTATCACAATTCTGGAACAGTTCAGTCTTACGGCTTCCCTGTTACGGAATCCGGCCATTTCGGGTTTCCCCTGGGGCAAAAGGGCCGGATTCTTTGTCACTTCCTGTCCATTTCCTCAAAAGGTAAGTTCAGCCCTTCGCATCCCTTCAGGACGAACCGCCCTTCCTTGATTATGGCTTTCTTTTCCCCGTTTTTCATTACCGCCGAAAGTTCGCCTAGTTCATCATAGGGGATCGTGATATCCGTATGGCAGTTAAAATAAGCTTTTCCCCTATCCACACTGCGCAGCGCCGACACCTCATTCTCCCTGGCAATTATCGCCTTGCCGTCAGGGTTAAAAGTCTGCACATCTTCTTCATGGGAATAGCAGGTATCCCCCACCGCAAAATGAGGCCCCATCTTTTCTGCAATAAGTATCGGCAATTTATCCCCGATTCCATAGTGTTTCGCCATAACATATGCCACTGTATTCGTTCCAATGGCAAATTCCCCCATAGGAAGCGTATCATGGCAAAACATCACATTGTCCTTCAGATACTTCCTGTTTTCTTCCTCCGAAGAAAAATTCCCGCACCCATAATCCTTTATCATCCCGTCTGCAAAGTTCAATTCCAAATCTTTGTACTCTAAGCCATTTAAGAAGACCCGGCTCACATGCAGTACACCATCCGTACCTTTTAACAGAGGAGAGGTAAACACTTCCCCTACCGGAATATTCACATCAGCTACACAATTCTCGAAATTAGTCTCCTTATCCGGGTTCTTCAGTTCATGAAGCTTCACCTTCAAATCCGTCCGGTTCGCCCCCATCCCCTTTACCTCCACGTAATCCGCCAAGTCCAGGGTATCGATTATCCTTTGCTGGATGCTCTGATACAATTTATAATCCAGTGTATTAATTTTCACGATTTCATCGAAGATTTCCTCATAATCCACTCCGATTTCCGGTACCGGAAAAGCGATAATCGTAAAACTCCGCTCCTCGCCCTTAATATATTCATTCTGCAAATCCCCGGCCGCTGACATATAGCCCACTTCCAGTTTCTGCTGCTTTTGCGATAGTTTCAACGTTTCCGCCTTCGCCATTGGGGCAAAAGGCTCCTCTCCAAAAGTTTCTACTAACGCCGGCCCCCCAAAAACAGCGGCCTCCTCTTTCCACATCTCATAAGCTTCCCGCATGGCCTCCAGCTTACGGTTTACATACTGCTTATCCAAATAAAGCGCTTGATCTTCTTTATGGTCATATTCATATTGCTTATTGGCATCCGCCCCGAAAAACCCCCTCTTACGGATACTTTTCCCCTGCAGCACGCTGCCCCCTGCCCGGTAAATCGTAGGGCGCATCCCCATCCTGGCGAAATTCTTCACCGAAGCCCGTATCATCCGTTCAAAGCCCAGGCGATACTGAATATTAACCGTCTTTTTCTTTGAAATATCCTTATTGCATACTTCAAAGCCGATACGGTATCCCTCCGTATATGTGTCTGCCATCCGCCCGATTTCCTCTTCGGACATCCCGTTTAAATGGCTTGCCGTTTTCAACTCACTCTCCGAAACATATTCTCCAAAATAGTACAAATACCTCAAATCATCCAAATCGCTGTCCATAATAATCCGGAGTGCAAAATCCTCTTCCGGGCAAAGCATTTCCCCCAAACGCTTTTTGGAAGCCATTTCCGAATAATCACTCACAAACCAATAAATAATATGCCTCAGTTCTTCATATTCCGGCATCTCCTTCCCATCTTCCAGGGCACATCCAAAAGCGCCGTACATTTCCAAAAAAAGTTCCATCCGAATGACCAGCTGCTCACAATCCTTCTCAAAAGCAGGAGCTATCATCGCCCTTAGTTCCGCATACAAAAAGGACAGCAGCTGCCCTGCCCCTTCCCCCAGCATCTCTACCGCATAAGCCGGATTCCCATAGCTTACACCATAATTCCCTGGAAGAATATCCTCATATAACTTCCCGTTCCTCTCCTGCAGTTCCTCCAGCGAAGCCCTGTATATTTCCCCGCTTTCCACCCATTCATAGGTTTCCGCCACCAGCCTGACAAAAGATGCCGTGCTCTGAAAATAATGTGCAAAAGGCGCCTTCAGTCCGGCCTCTTCCCCAATTTCCCAAATCCGCCCTCTTGCCAGATTATACCTCTCTTCTATATTTTCTTCCACACCTTTCTTTTCCTTTTCCATATCTTTTTCCATACCTATTTCCATTTCAGTTTCCATATCTATTTCCACTTCTGTTTTCCCTTCTTTTTATTTCCTTCTCCCTATCCTATCCGGCCATTTGCAGTAACCAAAGACATTACGGTATATTCTCCCAGCCTCTCCAATGTGCAATTGCCGCCTATCCAATCCCGGCATACAAAATGAAACTAATCGCCCCTAAACTGAGCACATTCAGCCCAATCCCCAGATGCGGGAACAAGTAATAGTTATCCTTCTCTATCCTCGACAATATCCCAAGTATCAGTCCGGCCAAAGAAAACAGTGTAACAAGAAACACTGCCGCCCCATATTGCGGCTTTGCTTGCCCTCCCTGCCTGTACGTCAAGTATACTGCCGCCCCTATGGAAATAAGGGAAAGTGTTCCCAGGACAGTGGACATAATCCCCTTTTCCGGATGCTTCCTCGCCGTAAAAATATACCCGCCTCTTCTTCCGCCCCTGCGGTTTTCTTTATGAAACATTCCATACCTCCCAACTTTCTGCCAAAAAGCGGGCAAATGGGCATTCCCCAAGAAGGAATGCCCACTCCCTTTAAAATAATATCTTTGATTTGCTGGATAACAGCTTTGCCCCGCTTACAATAAGAAGGACTCCTCCCGTAATCCCTGCCACTAGTGTCACCACACCGACCACAATGTTTAAAGCTCCTGAGCCGCTCATCGTTTTATAGATTTTCTCTTCCATACAGATACCCATGCCCTTTCCATAGTCTGTAACTTTATGATTTACTCGCTTTTTGCCCCATATTGCTCATAATATGCATCAATTGCCGCTTTACATTCATCATCAATATAAATTTTCCCCTGATAAGGCTTATTATACAAATATTCCACAACTTCTTCCATTGTCACTATCGCATTTGCGTCAAACCCATATTTTTCCTTTATTTCGCTCAATGCGCTTTTCTCTCCCTGACCTCTTTCCATCCGGTTTAAAGATACCATAAGCCCTTTGATTTCCACATCTGCCTGTGCCTTCAATATGGGAAAAGTTTCCTCAATGGATTTACCGGAAGTCGTCACGTCCTCAATAATGACTACCCTGTCACCGTCTTTTAGCCTGCTTCCCAGCAGAATCCCTGTATCCCCGTGATCCTTTTCTTCTTTCCTGTTGGAGCAGTACCGTACTTCTTTTCCATAAAGGGCGCTTAGCGCCATCGTAGCAGCCACGCTCAACGGTATACCTTTATATGCAGGGCCAAATAATACATCGAAATCAAGCCCATAGTTATCATGGATGGCCCTGGCATAAAATTCCCCCAGCTTCCTTAGCTGCATGCCCGTCACATAACCTCCCGCATTCATAAAAAAGGGGGATTTCCGACCGCTCTTTAAGGTAAATTCCCCGAACTTTAAAACCTGGCTATCTACCATAAACTCGATGAATTGCTTCTTGTAATCTTCCATGTGCCTTAAAACCTCCCTCTTTCATACCGTCTATTATTATTGCTTTGTTCCGGATTGTGCATTTGCTTTGTTTGGCTTTTCCTGCCACAGTCTCATTTTATTGTCACACCAGACCACCTGATTCCTGCCAAAACGTTTTGCATCATATAGCATAGTGTCCGCAATTTTCAAAAAAGCGGTAAAATCATCATCATTTTTGGGAATTACTGTAACCCCGCCTATGCTGACCGTAACCCATTTGCCCACATCCGATGCATGGGGAATATGCAGCTTTTCAATTTCCTGCCGCACCTTCTTTATGTAGCCAAAAGTAGACTGGGCACTACCTCCCAGGATGATAGCCACAAACTCCTCACCGCCATAGCGGGCCACAAAATCTGTAGTTCGCCTTAACCGAAATGTGAGCGTTTTTGCAATTGCCTCTATCACCTTATCCCCTGCAGGATGGCCAAATGTATCATTATACGCCTTAAAATGATCGATATCGAACATACATATAGAAAACGGAACCTGTAAGCGGGTTGCCTCCTGCCATTTTATAATGCTATACCGCTCGTACCGCCGCCTGTTCGCTATTCCTGTGAGCTGATCGGTCATGGACTGCTGCTCCACCTGTTTACGGTATCTATATAATTTGATATGTGTATTTACCCTTGCTTTTACGATTAATGGATGGAACGGCTTGGTAATATAATCTACCGCCCCCAAAGTAAGGCCCCGCTGCTCATCCTGTATATCAGAAAGGCTTGTAATCAAGATTACCGGAACGCTTTGCGTTATAATCTCTTCCTGTAATTTTTTCAGCAATGTAAAACCATCCATACCAGGCATAATTACATCCAGTAAAATCAACGAATAACTCTCCGTACTGGCATAATGAAGCCCCATTTCCCCGGTTTGGGCAATAGTAATATCATAATCGTCATCCAAGATAGATTTTAGCTGAGTTGCCTGTAACGCACTATCATCAACAATCAATATTTTTTCCTTTTCCATATCAACGCTCCTGTTTGGATTATTTATTTTGCCCCTTCCAAAGCCGACGCAATATCATCCCTCATATCTTCTACCGCTGCACGGGCTGCCTCTCCAAAACATTTCTCCCCAAATTTCGCATACTTTTCCTGCTGGTATGCTGCAATAATGCCTCTTGAAGAGTTCACAATCGCACCCAGCCCATCCTCGTTAAAAAAGTTCACCAGGTCTGCCCCTTTTCCTCCCTGTGCACCATAGCCAGGAACAAGGATGTATGCTTTTGGCATCATCTTTCGCAGTGCTTTGCCCATTTCCGGATAGGTTGCCCCTACCACAGCGCCTACATAGCTGTAAGAATCCCCCATAAAGGACTCCCCCCACTCTGCTACTTTTTCCCCGACAATTTCGTAAAGCGGCCTGCCGTCCACCAGCTGATCCTGAAATTCCCCGCTGCTGGGGTTGGAGGTCTTTACCAGGACAAAAATCCCTTTCTTTTCCTGCCTGCATACATCAATAAAAGGCTTTACCCCATCGGACCCCAGATAAGGGTTCACTGTGGCAAAATCTTCATCAAACCCGGCGTATGACTGGCCTCCCACTTTCACCTTGCCCAGATGCCCTACTGCATATGCTTCGGAAGTGGAGCCGATGTCCCCTCTTTTTATATCGCCGATTACTATCAGCCCCTTCTCTTTGCTATAGTCCAAAGTCCGCTTAAAAACCTTAAGCCCTTCTAAGCCAAATTGCTCATACATAGCAATCTGGGGCTTTACCGCAGGGATTAAATCAAAGGTATTGTCAATAATTTCTTTATTAAATTGCCAGATTGCTTCCGCTGCCCCTTCCAGGGTTTCACCCAGTTCCCGGTATGCCTTCTCCTTAATATGGCCAGGAATATATTTTAACATAGGGTCCAGGCCGACAACAATAGGTGCATTCGTTTTTTTTATTTTTTCTGTCAGTTTATGAATCATCTTATTCTCCATTTCTGCGCAGCTTCTTCAAAATATCATCTACCGCCGCATGAATCAGTCTCCCTAGAGTCCTGCGCCCTCCAGGTCTTTTAATACATATCTGTTGTCAATATAGTCCGGGAATCTTTCCTTTTCAACCCATTCCCATCCGTCATATTCTTCACCTAATACGATATTCCCTTCATCCTCAATTGAGCAGATATAAGCAATCCCAACGCACTGGGAATCCCCGATCATGCCAGACCAGGTATATGCGATGCTCTCTATTTTGCCTTCCACCGAAAGAATTTCTTCCATCGCCCGCAGCATTGCCTCATCCGGAGCCTCGCCAAAATTTACCTCCATATCCACAAATTCCCATACAAAAGGGTCAGGAATCCTGTCATCCACCCATCTTTTAATCAATAAGTATTTCCCGTCCTTCTTAATGATTCCCTTTACCCTTAAATAAATATCTCCCATTTCGAAAACTTCCCCCTTCCCCCTACATTTAAACGCTTATCTTCAGATGGCTGTCCGCATATTTTCGTATATTGGAAGCATTCACATATTTTTTCACGGATTCCCCATTCACAACAACCAGTGTCGGCGCCTGCATGATGCCGTATTTGCCTGCCAATTCCATATTTTCTTCCGCATCAATTGCTATATATGCCTCTCCCTTCAAATACTCTTTGGCAAGTTTACAGTTAGGGCATGTCTTAGTAGTAAAAAGATAACTCACTTTTTCCGGCTTTTCCACCTTTATCTGCCTATCCCCGGTCTGCCCCGACAGGGTCACCATACTTATCATAGGGCGTTTTAAGCTGGAATTCAATGTGTCATATTCCGTCCTGTTTTCATACTCCTGCAATTTTCCGTCGTTCCAGTTCTGTACCGGCCTGTAATACCCTGTAATCCTGCTGTAAACCTCCGTTGCCTTGCCGCAATGAGGGCATATTTTCTTTTCCCCGGCCAAATACCCGTGTTCTTTGCAAATCGAATAAGTGGGTGACATAGTATAATAAGGCAGCTTGTAATTTTCTGCAATGGTTTTCACCAGATTGGCCGCCGCCTTCCAGTCAGGCAGCTTCTCACCCAGGAATGCATGGAAGACCGTTCCCGAAGTATAAAGCGTCTGCAGTTCATCCTGAATATCCAGCGCGTCAAAAATATCCACTGTATAATCCACCGGCAAATGGGAGGAATTGGTATAATAGGGTATATCCCCCTCGTGGCCCGCAGTCTTGATCGACGGCCATCTTTCTTTGTCGTGTTTTGCCAGACGGTAAGCCGTGCTTTCTGCCGGCGTTGCCTCCAGGTTATACAAATCCCCATACATTTCCTGATAATCGGCCAGACGGTTTCTCATATGGTTCAACACTTCTTTTGTAAACTCCTGTGTCTTCCTGTTGCTCAAATCCATCCCCAGCCAGTTGGCATTTAATCCCGCCTCATTCATCCCAATAAGGCCTATGGTTGAAAAATGATTGTCAAAATTCCCCAAATACCGCTTAGTATAAGGATAAAGCCCTTCGCTTAAAAGCTTTGAGATCACTCCCCTTTTGATTTTCAAAGACCTGGCGGCAATATCCATCATCCGGTTCAGCCTCCGGTAAAAATCATCCTTGTCCGCAGATAAATAGGCCAGCCTGGGCATATTGATCGTAACCACACCTACGCTCCCCGTGCTTTCCCCCGAACCGAAAAAGCCCCCGGTCTTCTTCCTCAGTTCCCTCAAATCCAGGCGAAGCCTGCAGCACATACTGCGCACATCGCCCGGCTCCATATCCGAATTAATATAATTGGAAAAATAAGGGGTTCCGTACTTTGCCGTCATTTCAAACAACAGCTTATTATTTTCATTCTCCGACCAATCAAAATCCCTGGTAATGGAATAGGTAGGAATCGGGTACTGAAACCCCCTCCCGTTGGCATCCCCTTCAATCATCGTCTCTATGAACGCCTTATTCACCATATCCATTTCCGCTTTACAGTCTTTATATTTGAAATCCATTTCCTTGCCGCCCACAATGGCCGGAAGTTCCGCTAAATCCTCCGGCATTGTCCAGTCCAGCGTTATATTGGAAAAAGGAGCCTGGGTTCCCCACCGGCTGGGTGTATTCACGCCGTAAACAAACGCTTCTATACACTTTTTCACCTCAGGATAACTCAGGTTATCCGCCTTTACAAAAGGAGCCAGGTATGTATCGAAAGAGGAAAAGGCCTGTGCACCCGCCCATTCATTCTGCATAATCCCCAGGAAATTCACCATCTGGTTGCACAGAACAGAAAGATGCGCTGCCGGTGCAGAGGTAATCTTGCCGGTGATGCCCCCAAGCCCTTCCTTAATCAGCTGCTTTAAAGACCATCCTGCGCAATACCCTGTCAGCATAGATAAATCATGAATGTGAATATCCGCATTCCTGTGGGCATCCGCAATTTCGGAATCATAGATTTCCGAAAGCCAGTAATTCGCCGTAACCGCACCGGAATTGCTTAAAATCAGCCCGCCTACCGAATAGGTTACCGTAGAATTCTCCTTGACCCGCCAGTCCTCCACTTTAACATAGCTGTTCACTACATCTTTATAATCCAGGATAGTTGATTTCATGTTACGCATTTTTTCCCGCTGCTTACGGTAAAGAATAAACGCTTTTGCCGGTTCCGTATATCCCGCCTGCTCCAGCACCTTCTCCACACTGTCCTGAATATCCTCCACATGAACTTTGCCATTTTTCACCTTGCTTTGAAATTCCGCCGTCACACGCAGCGCCAGCAAATCTATGATATCGTTATTATATTGTATATCCGTCGCATTAAATGCCTTCACAATAGCATCATTAATCTTTGCCAGAGTAAAGTCTGCAATCTCCCCATCACGTTTAATCACTTGAAACATTTTTCCCTCCATGACGGCTTATAGCCTGATTTTAAATACTTGTGCATATTCCGGGCAGCTGCAGCAAAATGATTAATCCATATCGCCGCCTGCATTCAATTTCCAGTAAATGCCGCATATTGGCATTGTATCATCACAGAGATAAAAAGTCAACAAACCATACAAGATATCATGTCCATGTTTTTTAACAAATACAATATCTTGTGCTACCCATACAAACATTCCCACAAGTACACGTTAGCGCGTTTTCAAAAAACTATATTCCCTCTTGGCTACTTCATCGTCCGGATAAGTGGAGAGGTAGCTGCCCATAAGTGTCGCCGCCGTCTGATATTCCCCCAGCCTTTCGTAAGTAACGATTTCATTGAACTTAAGCGTCTGCATGATATTACAGTTTTCCACATTCATCCCCGCCTGAAAAGCAGCCAAAGCTTCGTTATAGGCGCCCAGTTCCATCCTGCACAGCCCAAGGCGGTTGTATATACCAGCATTGCTCTGATCCCCTTCAATAAAACTGCTGTAAACGCTAATGGCATAATTGTAATCGCCCAGTTCCTCATACGTCTGCCCCAACAGCAAAACAGCCTCATACCCTTCCGTTTTTCTCGCCTTTTCCAAATAATTCCTGGCGCTGTCATAATCGCCCAGATAATAATAAATCCTCCCCCGCTGATAATCCGTCATTGACTTGGTATCGCTGCCAAGAGCCGTCTGGAAGTATTCCTGTCCAACTTCCTTATAACCATAGCGTTCCAATACAAGATAGATATCTATCAGCTGGTCATAATCTTCCTTCCCCAAAGAAATTGCCTTGTCGAAATCCGCCTTCGCCTTGTCATAGTCATTGGCAATCCGTACGCTCCCCCTTAACCGGTATGCCAGCCTGTCCTTTGGATTCATATTAATAATCGCGCTGTAAGCGCCGATGCTGCTGTCGTAGTCCCCCAGCTTATAATAAGCGGTAGCCAGATAATAATTAATATCATAATCTATAGCATCCACCCGCCCATTACTACAGCTTAAGGCTTTTTCAAAAGCTGTGACCGCTTCCTCATACTGGGTCAGCCCCATATATGCCAGGCCCTGCCCCCTATACAAAAGCCGCAAGTCTTCTCCATCCGTCATTGCCTTCTCAAAACATTGCAGCGCCGTATTATAATCCAGCGCTTCCACTGCCGCCATCCCTTCATCCACAGCGGGGGTTTTGCTTTCCCCGCATCCGCCAAGCATCAGCCCGGCAACTACTGTTCCCAATACAACTGCCAGTCTTTTTTTATATTTATTTTTATATTTAGATTTACTTCTATATTCCTTCTCCATCTGTGCCCTTTCTTAATCATATCATCCTTTGCCATCTGTCCATTCTGCCGCATTATTTATTATTATAAATGATTCTTCCGAGAATTGCCATACAAAATAAGCTAATATTATTAATAGCTAAAATCAAGCAGAGAAGAGCCATTTTCCCCTGCTCGCCGCGCGAAGCGCACGTTGCGCAAGCAACAATTTCATCTGTG
>BLLT01000021.1 GCA_011958945.1 Lachnospiraceae bacterium
TTGTGGATGCCGCGCAGACACAAACTTGGGATTAAAAATTTTCAATTTTATCACTTCCTGAAATCATAGAAAGTAGGGATTTCCCTACTTATATTATATGTATATATTGAAAAAAATCAAACATATTTTATAAATATTTTTATTATGGGGAAATATGAATCCGTGTAGCTCTCCCCTTAAAGCCCGCATCCCCCACAATTTGGGGGATACCTTTTTCCCCTTCCATGTCAGAGACATGGGGAAAATGTACATGTCCCGCAATGACGGCAGCTACAGGGCTGCTTGCTGCGGTGGTCAGACCCATAAACTCTGCGGATATTTCGTTGGGATAAGTTCCTCCATGGACGCCGCCGCCCAGTACCACGCTTTGCTGCCAAAAACCGGAAGCCTCTTCTAAAAGAGATGGGGTGTAAAAGGGTACGTGAACAAGGAGAAGGACGGGTTTGTCCAAAGTTAGGATTGTTTTATATGTTTCCAGGGCATCAGGGTTAATCTGATTGCTGCTGTTGTCCACCGCTGCAATGATAAAATCATCCAGTTCCAGCGTATGGATAGATGTATTTCCATCCATGTAGGGGGAGAGGGGCGGCAGATAATCATTGACAGCTGTTTCTGTCATATATTCCCATGGGTAAGTCCAATCATGGTTTCCAAGGGTATAAATATAAGGAATTTCTAATTTTTCTAAGGAATTCCCCAGAAAGTCCATATTGGAAGGAGAGGGGGAATCAATGATATCCCCGCCTAACAGCACAGCATCCGGTTTGGTATCATTGGCATAAGACAGTAAGGCTTGGAATAAATCGGAGGAAGCAAATTGGCTTTCACCGGCAAACTCGGAAAGGCGCTGGGAGGAATAATCCCTGATTTCCTGGGAAATTTCTTTTGATGTTTCAGGGATAATTATGTGGGTATCTGTGAAAAAAAGCAGATCATATTCCCTGGAAATGCCTGGAATCGTAATCTGACAGGTATCTATGGCTTCGGGAGTAATTTCTATAGATTCTTGGTGTCTTGTATCCGCATTTTCTGTTTTATTCTGGCCGGTATCTGCATTGGGCTGCTGTGCTGTCTCTGTCTGCCCTTTATTTTCCTGCAAGGCATGGGGAGAGGAGGCACATCCGCTAATGAAAACAGCGGCCAGGAATGTGGATAATGTCAATAGTACGGCAAGAGTATGTGTGTTTTTGTATTTTGTAGGTTTTTCCAATTTCATGTTGGAGTATCTCCTTTTCATTCTTTCAAACAATGGGTTAGGTAAGATAATTTTAACTAAGCCCCATCGGACGCATTTTTCAAATCTATTTCTGTCACCAAGTTTATGCG
This sequence comes from Lachnospiraceae bacterium, assembly GCA_011958945.1. Taxonomy (GTDB): domain Bacteria; phylum Bacillota; class Clostridia; order Lachnospirales; family Lachnospiraceae; genus Kineothrix. The sequence goes on from BLLT01000021.1 coordinate 1,327, forward strand.
GGTACCCACACAGATGGAAAGGCAAATGCCTATGATCTGATTCCTGTAATGGACAAAGTTGCTGATTAAAAGCAAGGTGTCCGGAGGGTTCAGCTTGAGCAGCCCGATGATTTCGGGTTCGGCGTAGTCGGCATCTATAACGCGGATGGACTGGGTGACGGTCAAAGCTTCCGATATGGTATCCATTTCAAAAAGATATGGAATGAGTGCCTGTGACACGGGCTCCTGGAAAGTGTAGGTAATGCTGATAGGGGTGTCATTGACATATTCCAGATGCCTGCGCGTATTGCTTTTTTCCATTTTGATTGGGCCAAGAATATTGTTGACGATATTCTGGATTCTGTCAGGGATAGCCTGAATAGGGATTATCCGGTATCCTGATTGGATTAAACGTTGGTCTTTGTATGGGAAGCAGTAGTAAAGAAGTTCCCTGTCTATTTTGGGCGGGCAAATATAATATCCGCTGTTTTTTCGGTTTTCGATAATGCCATCGCTTATCAGCAGTTCTAGGCCATGGCGGAGTGTGCCCCGGGTAATTCCCAGTTCTGTGGAAAAAGCTCTCTCTGCCGGAAGTTTATCCCCGGGCTGTAAATGGTTGACGGCGATATATTCCCTGATGTATTCCTCTACTTCCAGACTTAATTGGTTAAAAACTTTTGGCATAATAAAAATTCCTTTCTATTCCAGTACCGCAATAGCCCTCCCAGTGCCCATAACTTCACGCAGAGAAATTTCCGCCCGCTTTGGCATGTTAAATTTTCTGGGGCACTGTCCGGGCTCTTGCTGATTTCCAGTGCCGCAATAGCCCTCCCAGTACCGCAATTTAGGTAATCAGCTGGGAAGTGAGGTTGAAGATTCCATTTTTGATGATTCCATCGGTATAATATTTGGAAAATTCAGGAACGACAATAACTTCCGTATACTCGGCAATCTGGTGTGTTTTGGTGCAGGAGGTAATTTTAATATTGATGATTGGGGCATCTTCTTCCTTATTTAGTAATTTGGCATAGGCGCCATGGATTCTGGTGGAGGAAAAAATATGCTCGATATTCTGGATGGATATCCCGTTAATCATAAACATGTCGTAGAGGGAGTATACCTGGAAATCAATGTCTTCTACGCGTTTGATGCTATGGTAGGGAATCGTTGTATTTTCAATGGAAATGGGCAGATTATTGCCGAGGCGGAGGCGTATAATCTGGAACATTTCCGTATCTTCATCGACATGGAAAATATTGGAGTATTTGTATTTTGCTTTTCTTGTCAGGGTGGTCAGGACTTTGGAAGATGGCTTAAAGCCGGCTTCGTTGAGCAATTCGCTCATACCTTTAAAGTGGATGGCCGTGTCATCAATGTCCGATTTCGTCACGTAAGTGCCTTTTCCGTGAATCCGTTTCAGTATGCTTTCATCTATAAGGGAGTCAATGGCAGAGCGGATCAGGCTTCTGCTTACATTGAAATGTTGGGCCAGTTCTCTTTCGGAGGGAATGGCAGAGCCGTATGGGTATGTCTTGTCCTGTATTTTTTCTTTTATTAAATTTGTGATTTCTAAAGTTTTTTCTTCTATAGCCATAAGAGATTCCTTTCTGGCGATTTTGACTTACTAAAATATTATAACAGAAGAAAGGGGGAAATAAAAGTGGTATTGTGAAAAATATGTATAGAGAAGATATGGTTCATTAAAAAATATTAAAAATAAAAAATTGGTATATTAAAAATAAAAAGTGATTGACACAGAAAGAGGTATGTGGTATTGTATAATCACAAGGTGGTTAGAAAATGGTATAAGAAAAATAAAACCGTCTTATGCGCGCAAAATGATACACAAAAACAGCAATATAGGAAAAAAGATAATTTTCAGGAGGAAAAGCAAATGTATGGATTTGAGAATGAAACTTTTTTGAATGTTCTTCACGGTGCGGTAGATAATATTGAGGTTATTAAGGAAGTACTTGATAAAGCTTCGGAAAAGGGATATGAGAATATATTCTTAATCGGAACCGGGGGAACCTACTCTATGTTAAGCCCGCTTTCTTATATGTTAAAGACAAACAGTACCCTGGAGTGGTATTATGATATTGCAGCGGAGTTTGTAAAAGCAAAACCGAAGAAACTGACGGAAAAATCCCTTATGATTACTGCTTCTTTATCCGGCGATACGAAAGAAACAGTGGAAGCGGCGGAATATGCGGTGAGTGCCGGCGCACAGGTAATCGCTTTTGTGGGCAGCGCAGACAGCCCTTTGGGAAAAGCGGCTACTTACTCTATTGCCAATGCAGCGTCCAATGATAATCTAGTGGAAGAAATCCATATCCAGCTGTTCGCACTGGGAGCGCTTCTGATGAAAAGAAATGGCGAATTTGAACAATGTGACAGATTTTTGGATAACTTAAGGCGGATGCCGGAAGTACTTTTGAAAGTAAGGGAACAAAATGATGAGCGCGCGCTGGCATTTGCGAAAAAGCATAAGGACACTAAGTTCCATATGTTTGTAGGTGCGGGCAATACATGGGGTGAGACTTATTGCTTTGCGATGTGCGTATTGGAAGAGATGCAGTGGATTGCCACGAAATCCATCCATGCGGCGGAATTTTTCCATGGAACGATTGAAATGACCGAAAAGGATATGAGTTTTGTATTGATTAAAGGCGAAGATGAAACAAGGCCGCTGGTGGACAGGGTGGAAAACTTTGTAAAACAGCATTCGGATTGTGTGGAAGTGTTCGATACAAAGGATTATGCGCTGGAAGGTATTGATGAAGATATGAGAAAATATGTTGCCCCTACGGTTACCTCTACTCAGTTGGAGAGAGTCAGTGCCCATTTTGAACATATCAGGGAGCATAGCCTGGAAATCAGAAGGTATTACAGGACAGTGGAATATTAAAATGCTGCGGGGGTGAAACGAATGCGGAAACTGCTGGTTGCAACTCATGGAAGGTTTGCGGAAGGAATTGGGGAAACCCTGAGATTTATTCTCGGGGATTCCCAGCCATTGGAAATACTGAATGCGTATACGGTGCCGGATTTTGATATGGCCAGGGTGGCAGAAGAATATGTTTCCAATCTGGGGGAAGAGGAAGAACTAATTGTGGCTGCGGATGTGTTTGGCGGAAGTGTGGCCAACGCATTTACGGAATATGTGACAGGGGGAAAGGTACATGTGGTTACCGGGGTGAACCTTCCTTTGCTAATCGTGCTGGTGTCATCGCTGGATTCGGAAGACACAACGGAGGAAATGATTCAAAGTGCGATAGAAGATGCAAAAGAAGGCATTGTATATGCGAACCGGATAATAAATGAAACGATGCAGGAAGAAGAGGAGGATTTCTGAATGATTAAAATGCTGAGACTGGATGAAAGGCTGATTCATGGGCAGGTTGCATTTGCATGGACCAATTCTTTGGGGGCGGATTGTATTTTTGTGATAAATGATGATGTGGCGGGCAATAAACTCCGTATGACATCCTTGAAGCTGGCGGCTCCGGGAGGGGTAAAATTCGTGGCAAAGTCTGTGGATGAGGCAATTGGGCTTTTGAATGGAAATAAGACGGATAAGTATAAGCTGTTCCTCATTGTAGATAATACAGCGGATGCTTTAAGGCTTGTAAAAGAAGTGAAAGATGTAAAACATGTGAATCTGGGAAATATGAAAGTAAAAGAGGGAACAAAAGTACTGACACCTTCCATAGCGGTTACGGAGCCGGACATAGAAAATATCCGGGGAATGATTGCGGAAGGTGCGGAAGTGGAATGCAGGGCAGTGCCTACGGATAAGAAAATAATGGCGGAGTCTCTGATTTAGCCTGCAAATAGTGTCTGAAGGCTAAGTTTAACCTGGAATAAAAAGTCAAGGTTAAATGGATGAAAGGAGTAATATTATGGTAATTGCAGCATTTTTAGTAGCGATTGTGGCTTTTCTGGCTGCTATTGACGAACAGGTTTTTGGTGCGTCAATGTTGTCAAGGCCTTTATTTACAGGCCCTATTGTAGGGTTGATTATGGGGGATGTTACAACCGGCATTATTATGGGGGCTTCGTTAGAGGCCATGTTTATGGGCTCTATTATGGTAGGGAGTGCCGTTCCTCCGGAAGTATATGCATCCAGTGTTTTGAGTATTGCCGTGGCGATCCAGTCCGGGGCGGAGGTAGGCACTGCAGTTGCCCTGGCCCTACCTCTTTCTATATTCCTGCAGATGTGGAGAAACTTCTGTTATGCCATTCCCGGAAGCTGGGCAGGGAAACAGATTCAGAAGGCCGTAGAGGAAAGAAATTTGAAAAAGGCCAATTTCCTCCACTTGACTGTGGTTCCCCTTTCGATAGGGATTCCTTCCGCATTGCTTGTATTCGTGGCCATCGCCTTTGGGGCGGATTCTATTAATGCGATTTTAAACATGATTCCGGAAGTGGTAATGAATGGGTTTAATGTGGCAGCGGGAGTATTATCCTGTGTAGGTCTTGCGCTGCTGATTAAGATGATGTCTAACAGTAAAGTTCTGCCTTATCTTTTCTTAGGGTTTGTGGCAGTCATTTATTTACATATGGATGTAATCGGCGTAGCTGTGGTTGGGTTATGCATCGCTTTGATAGCGGTGAATGGCATGAAGTTTGAAGATGCGGAGGAGGATTTCTGATGATGGAAAATAATATTCAGGTAATGGATGAAGGACAGAAAACAAAAGAAATTATGACCGCAAAAGAGTACCGCAGTATATTCTGGAGGTCATTTACCATACAGTGCTCCTGGTCTTTTGACAAAATGATGGCTTATGGGTATATGTATGCAATTCAGAAACCGTTGAGAAAGATTTATCCGGATGATAATGATTTCTATGCTGCATTGAAGCGTCATACGGAGACCTTTAATATTACTCCCCATGTATCCCCTTTCATCATGACATTGGGTGTGGCGATGGAGGAAGAAAATGCTAAGGCGGAAAGCTTTGATACGGATTCTATCAATAATGTAAAAGTCGGTTTGATGGGCCCCCTTTCGGGAATCGGTGATTCTTTCTTCTGGGGAACCTTCCGCGTAATCGCAGCGGGTATCGGTATCGGACTGGCACAGCAGGGGAATATACTGGGTGCACTTATTTATTTCCTGCTTTATACGTCCATTCACTTCCTTACGAAAATTTTAGCGGGGAAATATGGATATAAACTGGGTACTTCTTTCCTCGAAAACGCATCGGAGAACCATATGATGGAAAAACTATCCTATGGGGCATCCATATTGGGGATGACAGTAATCGGTGCGATGGTGGCCACGATGGTATCTCTGCAGACTACACTGAGTTTTCAATTATCAGGTACGGAAACTACCCTGCAATCCATTTTCGACCAGATTTTCCCTGGCTTGCTACCGTTGGCAGCCACCTTCCTCTGCGTATGGCTTTATAAGAAAAATGTGAAAACTATATACATTATCCTGGGTATTTTTGTATTCTGTATATTGGGGTGCGCCATTGGAATCCTCTAAAAAGCTGGTAATATTTGATGTGGATGGAACGCTGAATATGACGGAACTTTATGCCATACCGGCATATAAAAAGATTCTGGAAAAAATGGGCGCGGAAGGCTTTACGGATGAAATGCTTAAAAATAGAATCGGGGCAGCGTTTATGGATGATATCCGTTACTTTTTCGGGAACAGGGCAGAAGAAAGGAAAGAGGAATTTGAGGAACTGGTTGAGGAGTATTGGCTGAAAGACGTGGAATCTAAGGCAAAAACTTTTCCTCATGTGAATCAAACATTACAGGAACTGATAGAAAAAGGATATCATCTTGCCATCTGTTCTAATGCGGAAGAGGATGAAATTGCCAGGGTGATAAAAGCATTGCATATTGAAGATTATTTTAGGTATGTACAAGGAATTACGAAGCAGCAGACGAAATCTCACAGCCTGCACCGGCTGCTGGAAAAGGTCAGGCCGGAATGGGCGGTAATGGTAGGGGATAGATTTTATGATAAGGAAGCGGCGGAAGATAATGGAATTCCTTTCATAGCCTGTTTATATGGATATGGAAAAGAAGGTGAGTTTTCCGGGAACGAATTGTCCATAACAGATATCTGTCAGCTGCCTTCGGTGGTGGAAGGGCAGCGCAGAAATGGGGTAAAAGATGAAATACAATTAAAGCAAACATAGTCTAACAGAGGTTTCAAAAATTTAGCCCTGTTTTATATTGTGCGGAGTGGTCCACATGATATAAGACAGGGTTTTTGGCGAAAACTTAAGGAAATCAATTTACATAGGCGGTCGCCGGGCAGCAATTCTGATTATGAAAATTGATATCTGTGCAAAAAATTTTTTCCATCTTGCTATTATTTTTATAATCTTGTAAAATATGTTTTACCGCTATCTTTTAGGGTATTTGCCCTATTTAAGGTTTTGCCGCAGATTTGTGAAGGCGGTACAAATTTGCAGACTAAGAAAGGAGCATGGCTATGAGCATGAATAACACAAGATTTTCAAAATTACAGAAACTATTTGCACCCGTCGATATGACGGCAGGAAACCCGGGGAAACAGATTGTGGCATTTGCTATTCCTATGCTCATAGGAAATATTGCCCAACAGCTTTACAACACTGCGGACAGTGTAATTGTTGGAAGATATGTAGGGGATAATGCACTGGCGGCGGTGGGCAGTGCATCGCCTATTTTAAATCTGCTTCTTGTACTGTTTGTAGGTATCTCCGTAGGCGCAGGCATCATGGTTTCCCAGTATTTCGGGGCGAAACAACGTGAAGATTTGTCTGGGACAATCGGGAGCTGTATCACGTTGACAGCGATTTCTTCTTTATTTATTATGATAATAGGGCCATTGGTATCCGGGCCTTTGTTAAGTTACCTGGATACGCCGGAATCTATTATTGGATGGTGTGAATCTTATCTGAATATTATTTTTATCGGCATTGTGGGTATGGCATACTATAATATATTGGGCGGCGTCCTCAGGGGATTGGGAGATTCCGTTTCAGCTCTTCTTTATCTGTTGATTGCTACCATAGTGAATATCGTGCTGGATATTTTATTTGTGGCAAGCTTTGGCATGGGAGTGGCCGGGGTGGCGTTAGCAACAGCGATTGCCCAGGCTTTATCAGCAGTCCTTTGCTTTTGGAAATTGCTGCGCATGTCGGATATTTTTGATATGAAGAAAAAGTATTTAAAATTACATAGAAAATATGCTATAACGACTATCCGTCTGGGATTGCCCTCCGGCCTGACCCAGGCTATATTTTCTATGGCAATGATTATCGTACAGTCTTTGACAAATAGTTTTGGTGAAATGTTTATTGCGGCCAACGTGATTGTGATGAGGGTGGACGGATTTGCCATGATGCCCAATTTTTCCTTCGGAACGGCAATGACCACTTATGCAGGACAGAATGTGGGTGCCCATGAATTGGAACGGGTGGATGAAGGTGCAAAACAAGGAACGTTTATAGCTATGGGCGTATCTGCTGCTATTACAGCTTTGATTCTTATTTTCGGCAAATATCTCATGGGGATATTCACCGATACATCTGAACTGGTGGATATGAGTATGAGGATGATGCGTATCCTTGCGGTAGGGTATGTGGCAATGGCGGTTACGCAATCTTTATCCGGCGTTATGCGCGGTGCCGGGGATACGATGACGCCCATGTGGATTTCCCTGATTACTACGGTAGCCATTCGCGTGCCGGTGGCTTATGGCATTGCTTATCTGACACGGAGCGAGCAGTATCCGGGCGGGCGCTGTGAAAGTATATTTTTTTCCTTGCTCTTCTCCTGGACCTTAGGTGCGGTTGTTACTTTTATTTGTTATAGATGGGGGAAATGGAAACAGAAGGCTATTGAGAGTGTGTAAGTGCTGAGCGGAAAGGATAGGATGAAAATGCAGCAGGAGGAAAAGTACATATACATGACAGAAACCCCGGTTCCACGGCTTATAGGGGAACTGGCTGTACCGACGATTATCAGTATGCTGGTAACTTCGTTCTACAATATGGCGGATACTTTCTTCGTAGGGAAATTAAATACCCAGTCCACGGCGGCTGTGGGCATTGTATTTTCGGTTATGGCTATCATTCAGGCTTTGGGATTTTTCTTCGGCCATGGCTCCGGGAATTATATTTCCAGGCGTCTGGGCGCGAAAGATTTTGAAGAGGCGGCGGTGATGGCGGCCAATGGCTTTTTCCTCGCCTTTCTCTGCGGGATTGCAGTTTTGTGCGGAGGGCTTATTTTCCTGAAACCACTGGCAATAGCCCTGGGCTCTACGCCTACCATACTTCCCTTTACGGAGGCTTATTTAAGAATTATTCTCATAGGGGCGCCTTTCATGACCTCCTCCTTGGTTTTGAACAATCAGCTGCGTTTCCAGGGAAGCGCGGCCTATGCCATGGTAGGCATTGTAACAGGTGCAGTGATTAATATTGTGTTGGATCCGCTGTTAATTTTTGTCTGCGGCATGGGGGTGGCCGGTGCGGCTGCGGCTACGGTAATTAGTCAGTTTTGCAGCTTTTTGCTTTTATTGTATCAAAGCAGGAAGGGCGGGAACATTGATATAAAGTTCCGAAATTTTAAGCCCAACGGCCATTATGTAAAAGAAATCTGCAGGGGCGGTGTTCCTTCCTTGTGCAGACAGGGGTTGGGCAGCGTTGCCGGAATCCTTTTAAACCATGGAGCCGGAATTTATGGGGATGCTGCCATTGCCGGTATGTCCATTGTATCCCGTGTGACCATGTTTGCCAGTTCTGCGCTTATCGGCTTTGGCCAGGGCTTCCAGCCGGTCTGCGGATTTAATTACGGTGCAAAGTTATATCATCGGGTGAGGGAAGGTTTTGTTTTCTGTGTAAAATATGCCACCATTTTTCTGATAGGTATTTCCGTTATAGGAGTAGTATTCGCGCCGGACATTATTGCCCTGTTCCGTAAAGAGGACCAGGAAGTTATTGCTGTAGGGGCTGTGGCGCTTCGTATGCAGTGTATTGTATTTCCGTTAACCGGATGGATTGTCATGTCCAATATGATGCTTCAGTCTATCGGCAAGGCTCTGAAAGCGTCCATTTTGGCGGCGGCAAGACAGGGGCTGTTTTTCATCCCCCTGATTCTAATATTGCCCCGCATGTTCGGGCTGCTCGGTGTGGAAATATGCCAGACGGTTTCGGATATTTTCTCCTTTGCGTTGGCAGTGCCACTTTGTATTAGCGTGATTAATGAGATGAAGAGGCAGGAATATAACCAAAAGCAGGCAAATGGATAGAGGTAAGGGGCGGATTCCCCTGCCTGTTGAAAATTTGTATAAACAGTTTCAATATGCCATATAATTTGTTATAATAATAAAAATATGTCAATAGGTTATGTACTTGCATTACAAGATTAGTGCAAGTAAAGGCGCAGTTTTTGGCTGCGCCTTTTCACATAGATATTTTTATCCCTGTGAACAATGAGGAAAATACTATTATTACGAAATTTCTTCTGCCGGGTTATCAAGCCGTTCCCAAAACTGAGTGATATACTGATTGGCGATAAACCGCGAAAGATTAAAAGTCCTTACCTTTGTGCCTTTTTCTTCTATTAATTCAATATGAATAGACTTTCTTAATGCATATTCTCCCATCCATGAATTCATAGCAATACGGCTGGAAATTTGACCGTTTTCCGTGATCCCGCCTTCTTCTGAGGAGGTATCCAGAAGCTGCAGCAATGTTTCTTCGTTAAGTATGGCCGGAGCGGCATCTGCGGATAAATAATAGGTCAGATAAAGGGCATCGTGATACTCATCCGGATTGTCCAGTATCTGGGAAATATTGTATTTGGCAATGAAATAGTCGGGGTGGCTAAAAGAAAATGCGATATAAAATACGGTAACCACCACCATGCTGTATTTAAACAGAGGAAACCTTTCTTTATAAATATTAGTCAATACGCCGGTCATCAACAGGAAAATGACAGCCAGCGACCAGAGTACGAAAACCCGGAGAAAAGTCAAATCGTAACTTTTAATGTACATCAGCATACGCAGGGCGCTGGATGCAATCATAATATAAGTGCATAATGAAATCGTAGTCATAATTGCTTTCAAGGCTTTATGTTCTTTGAACCGCCCGAGACAGATGAGGACGATGCATAAGTTTAACAGGCAGATAAAAAGCAGCTGGAAAAAGCCTTCTCTCGCGTATGCGGCATAACTGTATCCGGTGGGTAGTTCCATGCTTCCGGTAAACAGATAAATAATTTGGACAGCGCAGAAGAGCAAATATATAACAGAAAGTATGGATGTTACAGTAATGGCCAGTACCGGTTCGCCGGTCCGCTTATCCGCTACCTCTTCTTTCATCGTTTTTTTCACCAGATATGCAAGGATGCAATAGGATGCCAAAAAAGAAAAAATAATAGTCCAGCATATGGAGAAAAAGTTCTGTGGTATCTGCAGGGATGAGAAAATATCATTTACGATGGACGCGAAAACCATATCTGCAGAGCAAAGCAGCATCATTACAACGAACAGCAAAGGGATGGAGATTAAAATGCCGATGAAAATATATTGTCCATAGGTCTGTTTGTTTTCTTTTTCTTCCTTCCTGGATTTCATGGAAAGGCTAAAATCCGATATGGGCCTGCCGATAACGCCGATAGAACCAAATATTGTCTGGAAAATCGATTTCATGTATTTGGAAAAATTCCATTGGGAATCCCTATAAAAGTTGTGTATCATCAGTACGAAAAAGAGTACAAAGATTCCCGCTTTATTCATGGAAATAATATAACTGTTATCGGTGCAGAAAGTGGAAATGCCCAGCAGCAGTATGGCTATTACATAAAAAACAGAGTCTTTTTTCGCGGAAATCCCTAATTTTTTCAAGGACAAGAAGAAACAAAAGAGGGTTCCGCCTGTGAAAAAAGGGTAAGTAATTCCCGAAGCATTTTTATAGAGGCAGAAGGTATAAAAAAGGGCATAAATAACGCTGGTCATGCTGAATAAACGGAAATGGCGGATACGTTTTTCCTTTTCTTCTTCGCTCAGGCTGTTTGGCTGTGGGGCGGCAGGGGCAGCCGGGGTGAATACCCAGGGTTGAGATGTCTGGGTGGGATTGTCTCCAGTGTGTGAAGCGCTGCCAGTCTGGGAAGTATGGCCGTCAGCGAGTGATATATTGCCGGTCTGGGAAGTATGGCCGTCAGCGTGTGATATATTGCCGGTCTGGATAGTGTTGTCGATTTGAATGCTGTTGTCAGCAGACGGAATTTGGCCTGCAGTGCCAGGGGTTTCCGTATTCTTTTTAGAAACAGAGTGATATTCTTGATTTTGATAATCGTTCATAATTTACCTCATTTCTCATTTTATGTTATAGGTTCATAGCTATTCATCACTGCCGGTTGTGCTATTCCGGCTCTTCTATATATTGTAAAATATCGCCTGGCTGGCAGTCTAATGACTTGCAGATGGCATTAAGTGTGGACAGGCGGATGGCCTTTGCTTTGTTATTTTTTAATATGGATAAATTAGCGAGGGTGATGTCCACATCCTTGGCCAGTTCAGTCAGGCCTTTTTTCCGCTGTGCCATAACAACGTCTAAATTAATAATAATTCCCATGGCTTCCCTCCTAAATCGTATAATCATTTTCCAGTTTATAAGTAACTGCCTTATCAAATACCTGAGATAAAACTTTGCTGAAAAGCCCTGCGATGACAAAAACCAGGATAACAATGAGTACGGAGGGTGTGATATAAAGGAAAAGGCGGCCTGCCGTAATCAAGGCGATAATCAGGCTGTAAGTTCCCATACGCCGAAGGCTTATGACGTTTTCAGGTATAAAACAATCGTCATTTATCACCGTACGAAATATCTTTCGGAGCTCGTAAATAATAAGAAGAGCCAAAACGCCGGAAGAAAACAGGAGCAGGAGAAGAGGGATGTAGTTGTCGGCAAAGTGGCTGCTGTATCTTCCATAGAACTTGATGCTGAGTGGAAGGGTGAGGATAACGAGTATCCCTGAGTAGAACATGGAGTCTAAAATGAATTTTGTTATTAAAGTCAGTTTATCTTTCATGAGAAAACCTCCTTGGCAGATGTAATTGGTACAGTACATTTTACCTTATATTGAAATTAATGGTAACACGGTGGGAATTGATTGTCAATAATTATTTATTGTAAAACAATAAAAATATATTGATAATCAATGGGATATAATGAAAATTCAACAATAAATTATCCAGTTTTATTCGTTGATTTTTTTATGATTTATGCATATAATAAAGATAAGATAAATCAATGGAGGTGTATATTATGGCGATTGCGGCAGATCTTTTACAAAGTCTTGTTCCTATTTCGCAATTCAATAAAGGTCAGGCAGCGAAGATATTCGATAGACTTCATTCTGAAAAAGAGTTGATCGTTTTAAAAAACAATCAACCTTCAGCAATTATTTTGTCGCCGGAGGAATATGCAAGGCTAACAGAAATTGAGGAGGATTATTTTCTCTTGTTAGAAGCGAATAAACGCATAGAAGATAATGGAAATAATGAGACAATTTCATTTGATTCCGTAATGAAGAATTTGGGTATCAGCGAAGATGAACTTTTAGATACGGAGGGTGTAGATCTCGAATGACATGGAGTATTGAGTTTTTAGAGGAAGCGGAAAAGGACATAAAGAAATTTGATCATTCAGTTCAGATACAAGTGTTAAAGGGTATTCGAAAAGTTGGTCAAAATCCGTTATCTGCAAAAGAAGGCGGATATGGTAAACCTTTAGGAAATAAAAGCGGAGTAAATCTTACGAATTTTATGAAAATAAAATTCAGGGATTTGGGAATCAGAGTTGTTTATAAAGTTGAGCATATAGATGGAGTAATGAAAATTATTGTAGTTTCTGCCAGAACCGATGAACAGGTATATAAGGAAGCTGCAAAAAGACGGAACAAACATGGATTGTAATGTCCCCCTACGAAGCAATCTATATTTTATAAGAAGTTGCCAAAATTGTGGCGATACATTCTACTACCAATCTGAAATCAACAATCGTGCTATCAGAAATTTCGAATTCTAATTTTCACTTGCTTTCTACCCTTAATGCATATGTTAAGTTGTTGCAATTCACTATGATTTTTACAGAATTTTCATGAATATATTTTTTGGTCATAATGCCGAAAATAAAACATGAAAAAGAAATACTGCGCATTTAATTTATTGGTATTAACTAAAATGGAATAAATTGGACGGCTTATTATATAAATTATTAACAAAATATTCACAATTTGTCATCTCCTTGAAATATCCATGTGCTATCCTTATATTATATAGATGCCTTGCGGGAAAAAGATTTGTACTCCTTTAGGCAATGGCTGCGGAATTGGAATAGAAAGGGGATGGGCAAATGGGAAAGAGGAAAAGATGGCTGTGTTTGGGTGTAATTTTGGTTTTGGCTGTGATTCTGAATATCATAGCATGGAAGAGCCCGGCTTTTTGTGACTTTTACGTGGAAAATGTCTATCCGTTATGGGTGAATACATATGGAAGATTTATGGGTATATTTCCTTTTTCGGTAGGGGAAATTATGTTTGCGGTGGGTGTCGTGCTTACGGTAGTGGCTTTAATCCTGGCACTGGGTACGGCCGTTGCGTTATCTTGTAAAAAGATAAAATGCCTGAGGGGGGCTTTTCACAAAGGGTATATAAATGAAACGGAAAACGGCAAAGAGGAAAACAGGGAAAGTAAAGCGGAGAATAAAACAAAAAGGGCGGATGGAGAAGGAGGAAACGGAGAGGGAAAAGAAAGCCGGATAGGCAGATTCTGCCAAATTTATTTTGCCGCCTATGGCTGGATATTCACGGGGGTTGTGGTGGTGATGACGCTGAATTGCTTTATCCCTTATCACTGCTCCTCCTTGGAAGAGAAGTATGGGGTTATGTGCAGGGAAATGGAAGAGGAATTCCCGGTGGAGGAACTTTTGTTTAAGGAGTATTCCCTGGACGAACTGGTACGTTTAAGGGATTATGTGGTAATTAAGACGAATGAATTGGCCAAAAAAGTGGAACGGGAAGAGAACGGGAACATTGTTTTCCCGGAAAACATGGAGGAGATTGCGGTAAAGTGCATGCAGGAATTAAGCGGGGAATGCGGGCAATTGGCGGGATTTTATCCTCAGCCGAAGCAGTTTACTTTTTCCGGGTTTTTCAGCCAGCAGTATATGAAAGGGTATTTTTTCCCGTTTTCCATGGAAGTCAATTATAATAAGCTGATGCATGAGATTAACCGCCCGGCTACGATTTGCCATGAATATGCGCATCTGAAGGGGTTTATGTATGAGGAAGAGGCGAATATGATCGGCTTCTTGGCCTGTATTAATTCTTCGGATGAGGTATTTCAGTATAGTGGGTATCTGAGCGTGTTAAATTATATTGATAATGAGTTTTACAAGGCTATTGGGAAGGATAAAGAGGTGTATTTATCCCATGTAAATATTTCTCCATTGGTAAAATCGGAAAATATATTCCTGAAAGCGGAAACCTGGGAAAAGGTGGAGGAAAAAGCGGTGCTTAAAACGGAGGTTGTGGATAAAGTTTCGGATAAGCTTTCGGAGACCTCTATGGTACTAAATGGAGTGGAAGACGGGGTGCTTAGCTATACAAGAGTGGTCGGTTTGCTGCTGCATTATTATGACGGGGTTTCTGAGGTGGATGAGACGCTGCTGCAAGCACAGGGGGCGGATGGATTTTTCGATGATGCGGAGATGGCAATGGGAGGGATGGAATAGCGCGGCGGAAGGAATTGGCGCTGTGGGATTGTGAAAAGGAATAAAAGAATATGGATAGAATAAATAAGTGGGGATTATTAAATTCTTTGATTGAAATTGTTAACAATGAATCCAGCGATGACCCGCATGCGATTTTGGCTCAGTATTTTCTGAAAAATTTCGACAGGATTGGCCGGCTGAACGTCTATGATTTGGCAGAGGAATGTTATACAAGCCGCGCATCCATCAGAAGATTTTGCAAATCATTAGGATATGAAAACTTCGTTGACATTAAAAATGAATTTGAAGAATATATCAAGGAAAGCAGCCACTATTACCGTAACTGTACGGATTCAGAAAATTATATGCAATTATTATCAAGCCAGATTTATGAGATGACACAGCAGATAAATCGAAATATAGGATTGCAGATTGAAGAAATCGTTACAGTTATCCATCAGTCAAAGCAGATTGTTTTTCTTGTTTCTGATATTTATACACGCCAATGCACTGAATTTCAGAAAGAAATGATATTATCAGGGAAAATGACATATGTGGTCAATCAACAGTATATTAATGCCAATATTCTAAAACAGTTATCGGCAGAAGACTTATTTATTACGATATCGGTTGGTGGTTTCTTCGCAAAGGAAACGTTAAAACTGGTTGAGGACCTCCCCGCCTGCAAAATGCTGTTGACGTCGAACGGCAATGAGAAATTCAGGGAAAGCTACGATAAGGTATTTTATATGAGCGGTGAGGAGGATGGAAGAAATCGGTCTGTTTACCATATGTTTGGAATAGAATATTGTCTGGAAATAATTTATTTGGAATACTATAAAAGATTTTTAAAATAGGGGCGATTTTTGAACCCCCTATTTTTTTATTTCCTTCTATGATAGAAAGAGGAAAGAAAACAAGCTGCAGCAACTTTCCAATCGAAAAGGAAAGGTAAGAAGGTATGAGAAAATTTGATGAATTAGCAGAGCATTTAATGGATTTTATGGGTGGGGAAGATAATATAACGTTTTTCACCCACTGCGTTACAAGGCTTAGGTTTAATGTAAAGGATAAAAGCAAAGTCCGGCAGGAAGATATTGCAAAAGTACAAGGGGTGATAGGCGTCTTGTGGAGCGGAGAGCAGTATCAGATAATTATAGGGCAGGAGGTGGGGGATGCCTATGCTCTGATATGTGAAAAGACCGGGCTGAAAGGCGATAAATCAGTGGGTACGGAAGAAAAGCCCGTGGAAAAAGAAAAGACGGAATTTTCAATTAACCTGATTTTTGATGCTATCGCAGGATGCGTTTCGCCATGTATTGCGGCATTGATTGGCGGCGGAATGCTCAAGGTTGTCCTGCTCCTTCTCACCCAGGTGGACCTTTTATCGGTTGAAAGCGGGAGTTACGTCACGCTGTCTTTTGTCAGCGATGCTCCGTTTTATTTTCTTCCGGTAATGGTAGGCGCATTTGCAGCAAAGAAGTTCGGCGCTAATATGGGGATTGGAATGACGCTTGGGGCGGCGTTAATCAGCCCTACATTTGTGGAATTGGTCGCAAATGGAAGCGGAGGAAGTATTTTTGGGATTCCAATCCCGGCGGAAAGCTATGGTTCGAACGTATTTGCGATGATTTTGACAATGTACGTAGCCGCGCGGGTGGAAAAATTTGTGGCAAAGCATTCCCCGGCATTTATCCGTTCCGTCACGGAGCCGTTAATAACCCTTTTAGTTATGATTCCAGCAATGTTTTGCGTGCTTGCACCGATTGGCGCCATCATTGGAAACTACCTGGCAGGGGGATTGGCCTGGTTGTATAATGCTACAGGATTTTTCGGTCTGGCCGTTCTTACTGCAGTGGTTCCGCTGTTTGTTCTTACAGGAATGCATATGGCATTTCCGGCGATTGCGCTCCAGAATTTTTCTTCCCTGGGCTTTGACCCTCTGATTTGTATTGCAAGCATTCTTTCGAATTTTAGCCAGGGGGCGGCATGTCTTGCAGTGGCATTGAAGTCAAAGGATATACAAAGGAAAGCGACAGCATCATCATCTGCGGTATCTGCAATTATTGCAGGCGTATCGGAACCGGCATTATTTAGTACAACATTGAAATACAAAACGCCGCTTTATGGAGTAATGATTGGAAATTTTGTAGGCGGTGCGGTGGCTGGAATTTTTAAATGCTGCTGCTATGCATTTCCGGGAAGTTTTGCATTGTTCGGCTTTGTGGCTTCCTTTGGCGATAAGGGGATAACGAATACAATCTTTTTGGCCGTTGCGGTATTGGCAGGGATGGCGGGGGCTTTTGCGGCAACCATGATATTATATAAAGAAGGGAAGGAAGAATGATTATGGCATTTCCGAAAAATTTTCTTTGGGGCGGTGCAACCGCTGCCACGCAATGTGAAGGCGCATGGAACAGAGATGGAAAAGGGGAGTCCATTTTGGACCATTGCACGGTGGGAGACAGAGAGCATCCGCGGCTGGTAACAATGAATATAGAGCCGTCATATTCTTATCCTACCCATGAGGGGTGCAGGGAATATGACAGATATAAGGAAGATATCGCGTTATTTGCAGAAATGGGATTTAAAACATATAGGATGTCGATTAACTGGTCAAGGATTTATCCGAATGGGGATGAGGAAGAGCCCAATACAGCAGGGATAGGGCATTATAGGAAGGTTTTCGAAGAATGTAGAAAATACGGTATTGAGCCCACTGTAACAATTACGCATTACGATATGCCGTGGCATTTATGCAAAGAATATGGGGGATGGGCGAATCCGGCTATGATTCAGTTTTATATGAAATATGTGAAAACATTATTTACGGAGTATAAGGGCCTTGTGAAACGTTGGCTGACTTTCAATGAAATTAACTTCGGCACAGTGACATACGGAGAAATCGTAACATCAGGGATTATTCCTGCAAGCGGACGCTTGGTGGTGGATGACCCGGATGCAACAGAGGAAGAAGTATCAAGAAGATTTCAGGCATTGCATCATGAGTTTGTGGCAAGTGCTAAAGCCGTAACGCTTGCCCATGAAATAGACCCGGAGAATCAAATGGGCTGTATGATGTGCGGGTTTGTATATTATCCGTTAACAAGCAGGCCGGAAGATGTAATGGCGGCACAGCGGGATATGGAAGTATGGAATTATTATTGCATGGATGTAATGTGCAAAGGCAAATATTCTTATTGGGCATCACGTTTTTGGAGGGAACGGAATATTACGCTGAAAATTACAGAGGAAGAAAAAGAAATATTGAAAGAAGGCACCGTCGATTTTATCAGCTTCAGTTATTACAAATCAGATTGTTCATCGGCAGATGCGGCAAAAAATTTAGGTAATGGAACGAATTTCGGGCTTCCCAATCCGGAATTGGAGATGACCGAGTGGGGATGGGGAATTGACCCATTGGGATTCAGATATCTTCTGAACGAGTACTATGCCAGATATGAAAAACCGCTGATGATAGTGGAAAACGGTCAAGGGGAATATGAAAAAATGGAGGAAAACGGCTCAATACATGACGAAGGCCACATTTCATATCTGAGAGAGCATATTAAGGCAATGGCGGATGCGATAGAAGATGGTGTGGATGTAATCGGATATACGGTATGGAGCGCCATTGATATTGTGGCGGCCAGTACCGGGGAGATGAAAAAAAGATACGGACTTATCTATGTGGATGCGGATGACGCCGGAAACGGTACATATAACCGGTATAGGAAAGATTCTTTTTATTGGTACAAAAAGGTCATTGCATCAAATGGGGAGTGTTTGGGAGAAGAAGGGTAGATTAAAGGAAATATAATCGGATAGGCAGAAAAACTGGTTTGGACAGCAGGGAAAAAAGGGGCTGGGAAAACGTGTAAATAGCGGATTTCCCAGCCTAATTGCTGTTATGGGGAAGGAATGGTAAAAGTTTCGGACATGGAATACAGTACGAAGAAAGGTGTAGCAGCTATATGAGGAATGATGCCTTATACCAATTAAAATCTATTTTAAATATTTACTTTTTGCCACACATATGATATGTTATAAGCAAATAGCGGAAAAGAAGAGGTGAATATGCAGAATAGTATAGATGTATTGAAAAGAATGGAGACAGAGTCAAAAAGATTTATAAATATTGAGAAAGAGGGTGTCATAGAGGAATTCCATCAATGCGTGTTTGAGGAAATTTTTCGAAAAGGAATGGGATATACCTTCTGTTCACCAATGGATTGGAATGATGATCAACAATTATACATTGTAAATCATAAATTAAAAATTAAAACTACACTTGATGAAGTAGACGAAATCAGTGCGGCAAACCGTTTATTCAGAGATTCAACAAAACAGAAAGTAAAAGATAGCGATATAGAATGGGGGATTATAATAAGTCCTAAAGGAATTTGGCTATTTAACAATAATATTGGTAAGGGAAAATCAGAATTTCAAACGAAAAAGACAGTATTAGAGATAGTTTATGGTATAAACTCAGACCAATACTATTTTGATTTTTTCTCTTATAATAATATATTAGGCAGGAAGCTAAATACATATTTCTTTAAAGATATTGCAGAATATAGAAATTGTTATTATAAAGGAAGTGAAAAAAGCTGGCCAGCCTATTCATCAGCGATTAAGCGCTTCATAAAGTATTGCTCTATGGATAGGGGGATGGACTATTTAAAGAGTGAAACGGATAGTATTTATGATGCAATAGAGTTGCCAGACTTTTATGAATA
Source organism: Lachnospiraceae bacterium (assembly GCA_011958945.1). Taxonomy (GTDB): domain Bacteria; phylum Bacillota; class Clostridia; order Lachnospirales; family Lachnospiraceae; genus Kineothrix. The sequence goes on from BLLT01000021.1 coordinate 20,786, forward strand.
TATAGCGAAAAAGACGAAACTGAGGAAAGAAAATACGTTAAAGAGTGCATTTTTCTATATAAAAGGCTTTATGAGTTGTGTGTCTGATAAAGGAATTTTTAATATAAGCACAAAAGAGATGTTAGATGGGTTTTCGAGAACATTAAAACAGAATGAAAGGCAGAATGTTATTGATGTGAATAAACTAAAAAAGGCGATACAATATTTAGGAACAGGTAACAATAGGGAAAGAGATACTGCGATGTTTTTGATGGAATTATCCTTTGGTTTGGAACGGAGAAAGCTTCGTTCTTTAAAATGGGAAGAAAACTTTGATTTGAATGACGATGGAAGCATAGGGGATATATTTAAGTTAGAAGGAAAGAAAATACGTGTGCCTGAAGAACTCATAAGGGCTTTGAATAGATTAAGGGCTTTGGGCGTAGGTGGAGATTATGTTTTTTACCGCACCAGAGATAATGGAGAAGAACCGATGCGTGAAGATGTAATTAATGATGTGTTTAGTAAACTTACAAAAATTGACCCAAAAGACGACTATTATAAATCTTTAACACCAGCCAATATACGTAGTTCTCTTGTCAGGTATTTACTTAGACAGGGAACGCCTTTGGAAAAGATTATACATTTGATGAATATAGAAATTTGGAATTTGGGAAATTACATATCATTGGAGGACATTGATTGTTTAATAGAACAGAGAAATGAAAAAGAAGGCCATCCAATGGAAGAGTTTCTTGAAAAGCTTAAATAGAAATGTTTATGAAATCGGGGAGGAAAGAGTAATGACACTTGAAGAAATTAAAAGTGGCGAATCGAAAAATGTCGAATTTAAGATTATGCTTCCAGATGACAGTAAAAATTATATGAAAACAATAGTTGCTTACGCTAATACGTCAGGCGGGAAAATAATCATTGGAGTAGATGATGTTACGAGAAATATTGTTGGAGTCGAACCAAGTTCTGTTTTTCAGATTATGGATAAGATTGCTAATTCGGTTTCTGATATGTGTGTTCCTCAAATTGTTCCGGATGTCACCTTCCAGACGATAGAAGAAAAATGTATTGTTCAGATAGAAATATATCCGGGACAGAACAGGCCATATTATATACGGAGTATGGGAAAAGAGAAAGGAACCTATATTCGAGTGGCAGGAACAAGCAGACCTGTGGATGAAGCAATATTAAAAGATTTGGAATATCAGGGAGCGGGCAAATCGTTTGATGAAATTGTTAATGTTGAAATAGATTATGATGAAAACCAAGTTTTGAAATTATGTAGTGATATTCGGAAGTATATTGCCGAATCAAGGGAACTTCCAATAAGTAAAGTAAGAAAGATAACTGTTGTTAACCTGGAAAATTGGGGAATTCTAAAGAAAAGCGGCCAAAATTATCTTCCTACAAATGCATTTATACTATGTACAAATAATACCTTCCGATTTGCTAAAATACAGTGTGCATTGTTTAAAGGGGAAGATAGGGCAGTGTTCATTGATAGGCGTGAATTTACTGGGCCAATTTATAATCAGATTGAGGACGCTTACCAATTTGTATTAAAGCATATTAATCTTGGTGCAAGGATTGATGGAATTATTCGGAAAGACAAATATGAATTGCCGCCAGAGAGCATTCGGGAGGCAATTATCAATGCGGTATGTCATAGGTGCTACTTGGAAAATTCCTGTGTTCAGATTGCTATTTACGATAACAGAGTAGAGATAACTTCTCCAGGTATGCTGTACGGTGGATTGACAATGGAGCAGGCTATATCAGGGCGCTCGAAAATCCGTAATGTTTGTATTGCAGAAGTATTCAGTAGAATGGGCATTATTGAACAATGGGGAACAGGCCTTCAGAGGATGATTCGGGGCTGTAAGGAATATGGAGTCCGGGAACCGGAATTTATTGATATGGGCGATGCTTTTCGAGTGAATTTATATCGCTCAAATATAGAAACTGGCATAGAAAACATAGAAACTGGCATAGAAACTAGCATAGAAAGTATGAAAACTAGCACAGAAAGCCGAATGACTGACATAGAAACTGGTACAGAAATTACTCAAGGCGAGCTGTTTTCCACTCTATCGGATACGGAGAAAAAAGTAATGGGGCTTATTTTAAAGAATCCGAATATTACCCAGGATAAAATAGCTGAAATTTTGGGGATGTCAAAAAATGGAATCAGATATGTTATGAATAAATTAAAAAGCAGAGGAATCCTCGTACGAGTTGGGGCTACCAAAAAGGGGAGATGGTCTATTAATTTTTAGGATTTATTTTATATACTGTGATATCATTTAACGTTTATTCAATTCTGCTCTAGGGCAGCGCGGAATAGCATGGATAAAGGCGTTTAATTGGTGGACGGTTGGAGGGCGGAAAAACAGGAATTGCTCACCTATATTGCCCAGTTTGGATTGCATTCGCAAAAAATAGGAAAGCTGTCGGATTGGTTTTAATGCTGGATAAGTATTCCGCCGGCAGCTATAATGGTATTAAAGCGGCCAATATCATCGGACGGCAGCTGAAATAGGATATGAAAAAGAAAGGAAATACATCAAATGAAACTGATTTCATGGAATGTAAACGGGCTTAGGGCCTGTGCGGGAAAAGGTTTTTTGGATTATTTTAAGGAAGCGGAAGCGGATGTCTTCTGCGTACAGGAAACGAAGCTTCAGGAAGGGCAGATTGACTTGGATTTGCCGGGATATTATCAATATTGGAATTATGCAGAGAAAAAGGGCTATTCGGGTACTGCAATATTTACGAAGAAGGAGCCTTTGTCCGTATCCTATGGTATTGGGATAGAGGAGCATGACCATGAGGGCAGGGTGATTACTCTGGAATTCGAGGATTTTTATATGATAACTGTGTACACCCCTAATTCCCAGGACGGCCTTGCAAGGCTTTCCTATAGGATGGAGTGGGAGGATGCGTTCCTTTCGTATATGAAGGGGCTGGAGGAGAAAAAGCCGGTGATATTCTGTGGGGATTTGAATGTGGCCCATAAGGAGATTGATCTGAAAAACCCGAAATCCAATCGGAAAAATGCGGGATTCACCGATGAAGAGAGGGGGAAATTCACCCAGCTTACGGAGGCGGGATTTATCGACACATTCCGGCATTTTTACCCAGACAAAGAGGGGGTTTATTCCTGGTGGTCATATCGCTTTAGCGCCAGGGCGAAAAACGCGGGGTGGCGGATTGACTATTTCCTTGTATCGGATGCTTTGAAAGGGAGGCTGGAGGATGCGTTCATTGATACGCAAATCCTGGGATCGGACCATTGCCCGGTGGGGCTTTTGTTAAAGGATGTATAAAAAGTAATAAAAAGGTTCACTGGAAAACAGATAAAATTTTCTAGCGTAAGTTTACAAGTTACTAAAGTCTCAGGGGCTGAAAGCCTTTGATTTAAAGGTCTTTTCAGTCCTCAAAAGCGATTACCTAACAGTAATATTTTTCCTGTAGTTTATAGCTTTCTTCAATCCGTGATGACAGTTCATCGCCAGATATAAAGGCTTCGACCTTTTTGGGCTTTTTAATATCTCCGTAGAAGGTCGTAACACGGTTAATAGAATTCATGGACTTCAGATATTGATTGATACTGCATTCAATCCCTTTTCTGTGCAGTTCTTTCCTGAGAAGACTGCACAGCCTGTAGGCCAGTACACAGACGAAGATATGCACGGCTATTCGCTGGTCTGTCCAATGGAAAATCGGACGTACGGTCAGAAATCCTGTATCTTTCATCTGCTTGAATGAACTTTCAACATGCCATGCGCTTCGGTAGGCAGATATAATCTCATAGTCAGACATATCGCTTCGATCAGTGAACAGAGCCGTTTTCCCAAGCTGTCCCTCCCTGATTACGTTCAGCTTATCCTCTGAATCTGAAAAGGTAAGGAATATATGATTGTCCTTTTCGAGGATTTCGTACTCAAATATATCATCCATATATTCACGGCGATCCAAGATTTTACTGACTGCTTTCGATACGCTTTCAAAGGTTGGTTTCTTTCCTTTTTTGAGTTCGCCCTTTGAGCGTTTCAGTAGTTTTCCTTGTATTTCCAAAAGCTCCGACTTCGTTTTTTCGATATTGATCTGTATTCCTTGTAACTGCCCTTTTTCAAGTTCAGGGTTGTATACGATCACGGTAGTGGCTTCTCTTCCAAGAACGGTTGCCCTCATCCTGTACGTAGTAAGAGATTTATACTTCTCAGGAGCATCCCCCGGGCAGGACAGCGGTTTATAGTTACTTTTAGAAACCGCGAATAACTCCGTCACCTGATTTTTTTTGAGCCCTCCTACATAATGGAAACCAAGGCCTTCACTTTCAAGAAGGTCCAGATTGCTTTCTGAATTATTGCCCCGGTCAAACACAATGGTAATCTGCGCATCTTTTCCAACGATTGCACGGTATCGGAGTTTAAGCTGCTCCATCATATCTGAAAATTGAGTGGAATCCCCGCGGTTGCCTGGATACGTTTCACTCAGGACTGGTACGGAAAAATCCGGTGTGACAAGCAATGCCAGCCCCACTGTTTTCAGATCATTCCGCTTTGCCTTGTCATGACCCCTTTTCGCAAGGCCAGAAGGATTCATGGTATCAATATAAGTAAAGAAATTTGTGGCATCATAGATAAGATCACCGGTATTGATGTCAAACGTACGGATTGATTTTTGAAAGATCCTGTCTTCTATCGTACGAAGCTGTTCCACGGTTATATCTGTGTTATTCCAGAAATTCTGTGGAGTAAACAAAGTGGATTTTAATCCTGTCATATGAGGAAGGGCGGTTTTTTCATACCACTCCTTCAGGCCATTTGTGGATGCAGGTGAAACCGCACGATTGATTGCGGCAGTTAGGATATACATCCCTACGGAAGCCCCCTGATTTCGTTTGGGAACCACTTCATCTATAATGCTGACGATATCAAGGCGCATAGCTATATCATACAGTAGCGCAACCGAACCAAAGGTTACTTCATGGGCGTAAAGGACCTGATCCTGCAGCGATTTCCCAGATTCATTGACCATTTTCAGTATCTTATCCGCAGAACCGAGGTATTTTTGGTTCACATATTTGGATTTTCCATCAATCCTTTTAGATTCAACATAATAATAGTAGTTAATGCCTTTGATTTTCTTCTTGATTATGGTTCCCATATAGCCCTCCGATATTAGGTTATATAATTCATCTATATAGTACCATAACATTAATAAATATGCAATATTTTACATTCATACAAGTTAGGTTATACAATTATAACGCTGTACGCCTTTGTTTCCAGTACTTTCGGGACATATTGCCTTGTAACTTGTAAACTTACGCTAGGAACTGTCTCTGAAACTGATGATTTTGCAAAGTATTTCTCCTTTATACTGTCTACTGCGCCCAGTTTTTTGTTGCTGTGCGAATGCTCTCTCCTTTTTCCGCCGCCCGTTCCATTTCAAAGGATAAATAGGTATCCTGCAGTGCTTCCCTCAGAGGATAGAATTCCCTGCCGCAATCCACATACTCTTTCATTGCTGCAAGACAGGAAGCCACCGCGATTTCATCATCGTTGAGTCTTGCCGGATAAAAAGGGTTCTCATAAACCGCCTGATCCAAAAACATCATACATTTGTGAGCCCACTCGCTGTTATTGTTGACACCCACATCCACACGGCAAATCTTCTGTGCCACAGGCAGATTTGTTCCTGACAGAAAGCGCACATCCATATCATTTATCTCCCCGCGCAGTCCTCTGATATTCCATCTTCTGGTGCGGATTTGTGAAAAATACTGCTCTCCCGCAAAATCCATCAGCGCTGTCTTTCCGTTCTCAAAGGCAAGAGAGACCCAGTTCCTTTCTTCCTGTATGATCTTTCCGCTTGTATCAAATCCATCTCTGCCATTGGTCGCTGTCACCTGCGATAAAAATTTCTGTCCATGTATCACACAGTTCTCAAATCTGAGTCCAAGAAGCTTTCTGTACATGCTCACCGCATGATAGCCATGAAGAGCGGAAAGCATGACACTGGATATTTCTCCCAAATATCCCTTCTCAATAATGTGCAGTATTCCTGCATAATAAGGCTGCAGAAAATATTGTTCCACTACCTGTACCCTGCCCTGCAGTTCCTGCGTTTTCTCCCAAAGATCTTCCAGTTCCGCTTCGTCCTTTCCGGGCGGCGTTTCACTGAGTACCGGTACTTTTTTCTCCATCAGCCTTATCAGATATTCTTTTACAATTCCTCGGGGCACACAGAGCACCGCAAAATCAGGGTTTTGTTTCAGCGCCTCCTCCAGATCTTCCGTGGCAAATATCTTCTCCCTATCCGCTACCTGCCGTGCCCTTTCCTTTGTCCTCAGTACCCCTGCGCAAATTTCAAACCGATTCGGCAGCATCCTTGCAATCCGATAGAAAAAGTCTGCCCGCCATCCATAGCCTATCACCATAAACCTTATTTTCATCCCGTTTTTCCTCATCCTTTCTTTCTGTTTCCCATTCCTCCGCTCCGGTGGGCATGCTACCCTTTGACAGCCCCTGAAGTCATACCTGCAATAATATGCTTTTGCAGAATCACAAACAGAATCAACATCGGCAGTACGGCAAGCATCAGTGCCGCAAACACAAACTGCCAGTCCCTGTTATATCTGCCAAAAAAACTGTAGATCGCCATTGATACCGTAGCCTTCCGGGCTGAGCCCAGATAAAATAATGGTATCATAAAATTGTTCCAGACATCAATGGATGTAATTACAATATTTGTCACCATGATCGGTTTGAGGATCGGCAGCAGTATCCTCAGAGTCATCTGCCAGAAGCTGCAGCCGTCGATCACCGCTGCCTCATCAATCTCCCTGGGTACCCCCTTTACAAAACTGCAAAATGTCATCACCGTAAATGGGATGCGCAAGGAAATAAAAATACAGATTACGGAAAAAAATGTGCCGTATATATGAAGAGCCTTAAGCAAAAAGAAGATAGAGGCTATCTGCAGCGTCAGCGTCAATCCGAAAATAAAATAATAGTAAATCCCTTTGGTCAGACTGTCATTTCTTCTGGAGATCACGATTCCTGCCACCGCCCCTAGCAGTACCGAAATCAGTGTCACCGGAACGGTAATGATTGCGCTGTTAATATAGCCTCTCAGGATCTTACCGGATTCCATCACATGCACATAATTGGAAAACTCCCACCTTGTGGGCAGCGACAGATCAAACATGGCAGCCTCCGCCTGAACCTTAAAAGAACCCAGCAGCATCATCAGAAACGGAATTACATAGATAAGCGCAACCGCGATCAGACAGGCGGAAAGCAGGATCATTCCCGCTCTTTGTTTTTTCTTCATTACATTTCCACCTCCCGTTTAGTAAAATATTGGTTCATGGCAAAGGAAATGATTACAACAATCACCGCCAAAATAACCGAACCTGCCGTGGACTCTCCGAGAAAGCCCAGACTGAAAGACTGATATGTATAGGTTGCCAGCACCTGCGTGTCAAAACCGGGGCCGCCGTTTGTAATAACATAGATAATATCAAATACTTTTAGTCCGCCGGCAATACTGAGTGTTACTACCACGGTCATTGACGGCACAATGAGCGGCAGGGTAATATGCCTGAACTTGTCGAAAGCAGCAGCGCCATCCAGCGTTGCACTTTCATAATAATCCGCAGAAATCGCCTGCAGACCGGAGATGAAAATAAACATATTGAATCCCGCCCACATCCATGTCTCCACAAAAATAACGCTTCCGATAGCCGTAGCGTAACTCCCCAGCCAGTCTCGGGTAAGATTATCCAGCCCGATACCAATGAGCACATTGTTCAAAAGTCCTCTGTTTGCCAGAATGGATTTAAACAGCACACCAACTACCGTAATACTGATTACACAGGGTGCATAATAAATGGTTCTGAGAATCCCTCTTGCCGCCACCTTTTTTACAAGCGCCAGCGCCAGGATAAAACCGATTCCTGTCTTCAGGATCGTTGTGGCAAAAGCAAATAGAAACGTATTTCCTATGGATCTTAGAAATACGGGATCCCGTAAGAGTTCCGCATAATTTGCTCCCCCGACAAACTCCGGTGTAAAAAGCCGGTTCATATTCCAGTCCGTAAAGGACAGTGTAAGGCTGATAACGATCGGTACCACTGAAAATACCGTATACATCACGAGTGCCGGTATCAGGGCATATAGCGGATAGATTGATTTTTTCTTTCTTTTCATAACCGTCTCCTTATTTCTCATGGGGATATCCGCAAAGAGGACCGGAAGCAACCCTCCAGTCCCCTTTACAGGCAATGGTTAATTCCAGCCTTCCGCTCCTTTTTCCTTCATAAATTTGTCAACGTCTTCCTGGAAACGTTCCATTACGGCAGCACCGTCCATATTTCCCTTAGAAGGTGCTTCCAGGAAATATACCCAGAGCGTATTGCCGAAAAGCGGCTGAAGTGTATCGATATACTGGTTCATCTGAGCTACCACCCTGCCCTGGCTCATATATTCATTATAAATTTTCGGAATATCCGGATTCATTGCCGCCTGGTTTCCGTTGATGCCTTCGATATTCGGGAAACCGGGCCTCGACTGGAAGTACACATCGCCATATTCCGGTGTGCTCCATAAATCAAATACCTTTCTGATCGTATCCAGGTTTTCGGTATCCTTATTTACCGCGATACCCATAGCCGTAGGAAGATATGCCAGCACATCCTTATCATCATAACCCACGGGCGGATTAAAGATTGTCAGGTTTGCGTCAGGATAGGATTCCTCAATAGATGTCAATATCTCCGTTGCGCCATAGATCATCGCAATCTCTCCGCTTGCCAGGCGTCCCAGTATCTCATCATAGCTCACTGTCATAAAATCTTCATTCACATACCCCTTTTTAAACAGATCCAGATATTCATCCACCACTGCTGCCATCTCGGGATAATCATGAAATTTTGCCTGATTGGTCAGAATTTTGTCCGCAAAATCTTCACATTTATCCACTGTGCCAAGGGCTCTGGACATACCGGAAGTCATCCAGATCTGGGGCACCCATGTATCAGAAGGGATCGCTACCGGCACAATACCTGACGATTTCAGCTTATCGCAGACTGCATAAAATTCATCCAGTGTCTTCGGGAGTTCCGTAATGCCATTTGCCTCAAACACATCCTTGTTGTAGATCAGCCCCTGGAATCCGTTGGATGCCTCAAAACAGTAGCCATAGTGCTTTCCGTTATACTCTGTGAGCTCCGGCGCCTGCACTTTTGCCATCCATGCCTCATCATCCAGCGGAACAAAAAATTCTTCCGGGTTTACACCTGCAAAAAGATCCGCAAACTGATACACAATCAAATCCGGCGCCTCATGGGAATTTAATCTCATTTTCATCAAATTATCGTACTGATCATCCGGTATCACTTCAAATTCAATATGTATATTTTCCTGTTCCGCAAGCTTATCCACCATATTTTGAAGCCCCGAATACCATCTTGACTGTTGTACCATACCGGTAAGTTCCACCTTTTCCCCGGAAGGCTCTTTTGTCTCATCACCTCCATCTTCCGTCTCATTCCCCGTTGCTTCCTGTACCGGTTCTCCAGAGGGTTCCTCGGAAGAGTTTACTGCATTTTCACCACATGCCATCAGCGACAACGACATCACGCCGGCCAGCATCAGAGCAGTCCATTTTCTGTTTCTCATATTGTTTCCTCCACTTTATAATTTTATAAGCGCGCTTGTTATGATATTTTCAGTATAGCCTTATAAACGCTTTGATAAAATGGCAATTTATGAAAAAAAATATGGAAAATTATAAAGGGGATGTGAAAAGAAGTTGGCATATGACAAAATCATGGAGGAGATTAAAATACAAAAGTATCTAAATCCCCAACCAATCTTTAATAATTTTTTTGAAGAGAAGTTAAGTGAAAAGCAGTTACGATTAAAAGAAATCGCAAACACATTTTTCGGTTTTTCAATGGTAGCCCTTACCAATCAGTCTGACGGCAGTTTTCGATATTTCTCTATCCTGCATTGGTGTTTCCTTTTCCCTGCTGCGGCTTCTCTGTCATAGCTGATTCCTACCAACAGAATATCGCTTCTATAGTTCTTAAATGCCGCCGGATACCGTCTATCCTTAATCTGTTCCAAGGCGCTTTCCCCGGACTGGTTCCACTTCAATTCGACAATCAATACCGGCAGCAGGGAATCCCTCTTCGGCAGATACACAATATCAGCATACCCAACGCCCGCTGGAAGTTCTTCAAACATGACATATTCGTCTCCATAACTGAAATAGGCCCGTTTAATCACACTGCGCAGCGCCTGCTCATTGTTGTAATACAAAGGCGATTCTTCCTCATGGATCTTCTCTATCTGTCTGGCTACCGCCTCTTCGTTTTGGTGCACGGTATCCATGATGAGCTGTTCGCTCTCCCGCACCCGCCGAATGGTTTCATCCCGCTTTACCTGTCTGATTGCCCTTGCAAATTCCAGGCGAACCTCTTCATTGGGAATACGGACTTTCTGTGCCTCATCATCATAAGCTAAGTATCCCAAATGGATTAGCAGAGTCAACACATCGTTCCTATCTCGAAAAGTCACCAAATCGTTGGCAAACCCTTTGGTATCCACTTTTGTTTCTGCTCCGCCAATCAGTTCCGCCACCGTCCTGCTAAGCCCGTCAAAATTAAGGCTGATATACTCCATAAGACTCTCCGCGGCAGAAGTTTGTGTCCAGTAGGAATCGAAATCGTCATTGCGGATTGCTTTCATAACCGAATTGGGATTATAGACAGTCGCCAAATCCCGGAAAAAATATCCATCGTACCACCGTTTCATTTTCTCAAAGTCACTGCCATAGTCACGGCACAATCTTCTGACTTCTTCTTCCGTGAACCCTGCATATTTCGCAAACTGTCTTGGCTTGAGCATGGAATACTCCTGAAAATCCGATATTGCTGACTGGGAACCATCCTTTTTAATGGGCAAAATACCGGTCATGTACGCTGCTGCAAATATTTTACTTGTCATCCCGCTGTTCTTAAACAGAGAGCGCAGAAACTCCAAATATTTTCTCTGTAGGTCAGGGCGGTCCTTTGCCTCTCTAATCGGCGCATCCCACTCATCAATAATCATAATAAATTTATTGCCTGCTGCCGCCGCTGCATTAGCCAATGTTGCCGTAAATCCTTCGGCTGTTTTCAACTCCGGATACTTCTCCTTCAGTTCCAGTGTCACATTCCTTTGGATATATGGTATCATATCCTCAATGGATGTTTCCCCAATCACCCCTGTCATATCCAGATATATCACATCATATCTGTTTAGATAATCCCGAAACTGTACATCGTCTGCAATCTCCAAACCGTCAAAAAGCCCTGCCGAGTCGCACGTCTTGTCATAATAGGCACACAACATTTGGGCCGCAAATGATTTCCCGAAACGGCGCGGCCTGCTGACACAAGTCATTCGCCTTGGCGTGTCAATTGTCTGATTAATCAGTCCGATCAGGCCTGATTTGTCAACATAAATATCATTCCTTATTCCGGCAAATCCGCTGTTGCCGGGATTTAAATAGTTCCCCATTGTTCCTCCATAAAATCCCTATCGTCAATTCCTGTATCTATTATACCCTTGCCGGTCCTATTTCACAATCTTATATTTCAAAAGGGAATCTTTAGAGTAACAGTTCAGCCCAGGACTTTAC